>JAGXSZ010000007.1 GCA_018333515.1 Actinomycetota bacterium | reverse complement strand
AAAAGAAGGGCAGCCGCGACGTGCGCGAGTTTTTAGGCGCGCAACCCGAGCGAGTCAAGCGCATTCTGGTGTGGGCCAAGGCTCCGTTGCGCGATGCGGCCGCAGTCAACAGCACGCGCTGGGCGCTGCTCAACGCGCTCAAGGCTACCGGCCTTCCGGTCGAGATCGCAAGCGGCGGCCGCACGAAGTGGAATCGTTCGCGCCTGGGCGTGCCTAAGACCCATGCCCTCGATGCGCTGTGCGTGGGCAAAGTGGGCGCCGTCGAGGACTGGCTGGCACCTGCGTTGGCGATCAAGGCGACCGGGCGCGGCGCCTACCAGCGCACGCGCCTGACGGCGCGGGGATTCCCACGTGGGTGTCTCATGCGCCGGAAACAAGTGCATGGCTTCCAGACTGGCGACATGGTGAAAGCCGTGGTGCCCAGTGGAAAGAAAGCGGGAGTTCACCGTGGTCGCGCAGGAGTACGTGCCTCGGGAAGTTTTAATATCCAGACGCCGCAAGGTGTCGTACAAGGCGTATCGCACAAGCACTGCCGGTTGATCCAGCGTGCGGATGGGTACGGCTATTCGTTCACCCAAATAGCAAACCAGAAAGGAGAGCGGGTACAGGGCCACGCTTCGCGTGACGCGCTATCCCTCCTCGGCATGAATGCCGGGGTTTCCCGCGCAAACCGATGAACGGGATGTCAAAGTGTGACGACGTACAAGAACTGTTGAGCGCGTATATCGATAGAGCGCTCGCCGACGACGAGCGCCGCCGGGTCGGCGCGCACCTCGACGAGTGCGCCCAGTGCCGCGCTGCCGTAACGGCGCTTGCCGGCAGCCTGCGCCGCATCGAGCCGGGGAAACGCGGTCGCGCAATCGCGCCCGCCAAGCGCTGGTGGGCATCGCCGCGCGTGGCGGTCTTCGTCGCGACCGGCGCCGTAGCCGCAATCGCACTGGTCTCACTGCTGGCGCTAGGAGACATAAATATCACCGGCGACCAGGGCGCTACCCAGAAAACAACAAGCCCTGCAGAAAATAAAGCGATGCCGCAACAATCAGTGCCGGAAAGCGCCGATACCTGGCCTAAGATACTCGCGTCGGACAAAAATTATACGGCCGCTTCCATCGAAACGCTGGCCGGCGAGATACATGACTCATCGAACGGGCTCTATACCGTCGAGGACGCCAAGGAAAAGCGCGGCGCATTCGTCAATGCGATAGTAAAGGAAGTCTCCGCTCAGGGCGGCGAGGGTGAAAAAACTCGAAGCCCGCTCAACGCCATTCTCGACCGCACCAAGCGCGCCGCGCTCCCCATCTACGTCGAAAAAGCGAAGTATGAGAATAAAGCGTGCCTGGTGATCGCGATAAAATGGGGCTTCGGCGGCGGCGGCAACCGGCTCTATAAAACAAGCCTTTATGTGACCAACCTCTCCGGCTGGACCATCTTCCACTACACATCGAAATAGAAATCAGCGTAATTATTGCTCTCGTAGCTCAGGGCTTTAGCCCTGACAAAGAAAACTCGACTGTTCTAATATTCCGCTCTTCCGCGAAAGCGGCGAAGATGTTCGCGCTAGAATATCCCTATCTCCGCTCGCGGTGCGCCCTTGTGCCTGTTGCTAATGCCCATAAGCGAACATCTGGTCACGGCCTTCTCGCCGTACCTATTCTTAAGCCGGTCGACGACGGCCGCAACCGCCGCCTCCTTCTCATCCAGGACATCGAAGACGGTCGTCTGCCGCCCATCCCCTCTCTTGACAAGGTTGGTCACGCTCACCCCGACCTTGGTCGCCGGATAGACATCGAGCGAGGCGCGCTCCCTTAGCAGGAGTTCTTTGGCGACATCATGGACGCGCCCGGGCAGGTCGGTATGGCAGCCCAGGCCGGTGCGCCGGCTCAGGTCGAAAAGCCGTCCCAAACAGATATAGACGGCGACCGTCCTCCCCAGATAGCCGGCCTTTCTCATCCTTCTGGTGGCCCCGTCGCACAGCCCCAGAAGCACGTCGCACAGGTACTCGACATCCGCGCTCCCCTTGCCCAGGGAGAGGCTCTGCCCGAACGACTTTACCTCCATCCCCTTGCAACTCGGAACCACCGGGCTGTCGTCGATGCCGAAGGCCGCCTTGTGGAGTATCTCCCCGATGGCCCCGAACTTCTCCCGCATCAGCCCGGGCGGCGCCTCCGCCAGCCGGCCGATGGTCCGTATCCCTATCGCGTCGAGGTGTCTGCGCATACGCCGCCCCACCCCCGGGATGCTCTCTACCGGCAACGACGCGAATACCTCGGGAAGGTCTTCGGCCTCTACCACCGTAAGGCCGAACGGCTTTTTGAACTCCGAAGCCATCTTGGCTACCAACTTGTTCGGGCCGACACCGACCGAGCAGGTCAACCGGAGTTCCTTCGCCACCTCCGCCTGGAGCCGCGCGGCCGTATCTCTGGGTGAGCCGAAAAAACGGGCGGTGGCGGTGATATCTAAAAAGGCCTCGTCGATGGAGTAGACCTCCAGACAATCGGTATATTTTTCGCATATTTGCATGAGGAGGCGGGTGTTGTGGAGATATTTCTCGTAGTTTCCGGCTATATAGGCGGCGTGCGGCAGCCTCAGCTTGGCCTCGAGCACCGACGTCCCCGACTTGACCCCGAACTCGCGCGCCTCGTAGGAGGCCGCCGCGACTATCCCCCGGTAAGAGGAGAGGTCGTCGGTGTGGCACACGAGCAACGGCTTTTTGCGGTAAATAGGCAGGTCGCGCTGTTCGACCGAGGCGAAATAGGCATCCATGTCGACGTGGATCACCGTCCTCGCCGCAGTGCGCGAGACGGGGCGACGAGGCGCGCGCAAGTGCCCCCTAAACGCCGGACTCACAACCGTGCATCCTCTCCAGGCGCCACGCCATCTCGCCGGTGTTGAGCGATATCTCATAGAGGTCGTCGCCCACGCGCACCGTGTAGCCATAACACGCGGAGGCGCCGGCCGAATACTTATACACACCGGTTATCTCGGATATCTTGTGGTGCCGGCGGCTCCACATAAACGACACCGGCTTCAAACGGCCGCGGACGAAGACCGCCGATACTTCGATTGGTTCATGGACATCAACCGCCACAGTCCCTCCTTTAATCGAACACGTGTTCGATTAAAGAGTAACCCCTGTTCTCTCCGGTGTCAAGGAGGAAGTTGGTGTTGGCGCGAGACGATGGGATGGAACTGCGAATGGCAATATCTGAAGGGAGACTTGATAAGAGCGAAAGGCTCTCTGTGCTAAAGTGTTCTTTTGCTATTCTTTTACTATCCCCACTGCCGTCTTGGAGGCCTCTGCTCGTGTAGCGGTGTTCATGGGCCTAAAGGTACCATCAGGGTAGGCGATTATAATATCCTGATCTTCTGCCTCTAAAATGTACGGCCGGCTCCATAAGTTCTCTGTTACATCGGAAAAATCAGCTCTAAAGTCGGTTTCAGGCGTAAAGCCTCCTGCTAGAACCACAATCTTTGCGATCTCTTGCCGGGATATATTGTTGTTTGGCCTAAATGTGCCGTCGGGATACCCCGTGACGATTCCGTCGCGAGATGGAATCCGAAGGAAGCTCAAGGCAAACTTCCGACCTGAGAACCACGAACAATATATGAGGCCCGCTTGGAGCGGATGAGTTTGCCGGACAATATTGCTGGAAAATATTGCTATTATTTATCGTTTAGCCGTAACCTTGCAGTCCGTTTTGCGTTAAAAGAAGCGAAAGCTGTTTTACAGAGCGATCTAAATAATAGCGCTCGGGGATCCGATAAGTGTAAGTGAGTTTATCGGGTTCGGATAGTAGAGGAGGAACAATGTTACACAAATTGTTAGCCCTGTTCATAGTGGCAATGCTTATGCTGCCGGCCAGCGCACTTGCGGCTGGCAAACCGGATGTAGCCGGGGAGAAATCTCAAAGTAAGGTTGTCGACGGCAATGACTCCGAGACAAAGGTGAAAGCTGAGAGCGATGCCGAAGAGACCGAGAAAGAGGACGCGCGTCCGACACAGACAGACAAAAGAAACAGTAACACGCCTACTGCCGGCAAGCCCTCAAGTACTTCCGCACCAAACGAAGGAAGTAGCGATCGGGCCGGTAGTGCGGCGGACGCAGGCCGTGCAAAAGGCGAAGAAATGAAAGCTAAAGCTGAGGCTATTAGAGCGGAGAAGCAGGTCGAAGCTGAAGCCATAAGGCAAACCAAGAAAGCGGAGGCTGAGGCTATTAGAGCGGAGAAGGAAGCATTGAAGGACAAGAAGGTGGCTGAGGCTGAGGCTATAAGCACCGAGAGACAGGAAGAAGCTAAAGATGGCAAGATCGGTCTGACAAGAGCGATGGCGGCAATCAGTACGAACATTACAAATGTAGGTGGAAGCGCTGTTAAGACCTTAAAGATGGTGTACAACAAGTTCGCTTCGTGGCTTGGCCTCTCGTTACTCGATGATTCAGAAGAGCCGGCGGATAGCGAAGAAGGCGCTGAGCTTGGTGGCGGCGAAGACACCACCTCCGTAGAGCCGGACCATGGACTTGATGGGGCCGCCGATACCGACACGCCCGAGTTAGACAGCCCTGATGCCGACAAGGATACCGAGGCTGTTGAGCCAAATATAGAGACGTCAAACTAGCCAAGATCATGTAGAGCCGGACATAAAGCCCGCTTTTAGCGGCTGAGGCTGTTGACAAACCCTACAGTTAAATCGACTGTAGGGTTTGTTGTTTGCTTGAAAAAGCAAGGGAGTGATTTCTAATCCAATATAGCAAAGCCTTCCCCTGAGAGAATGGTGAAGAGGCCGGTTCTATGCGGCCACGTATGGTAGTCGCGCCTCGCGCCCTTAAACCTCCTGCCCTACCGCGCTTACCCGGTGGAAGAGCGCTTTGAGGTCGCACGGTATCCTTATCTGCGTGACATAGACGCCTTCCGGCGCATCGATGACTACCGCCGGCGTCAGAAGCAAGATTCCCTTGACTCCCGCAGCCACAAGCAAATTGATGCTATGTTGAACCCAACTCGGGTGAGTAGCGACAACCGCCACTTCGATACCCATGGCTCCCAGCTCGTGCGAGATCCCTTCGATTGGCTGAACCTCCCTGCCGTTGATGACCGCCCCGCGGTCGTTCGGGTCTTCCGAGAAGAATGCGGCGGATATAAACCCGTACTTCTCGACCAAGAAGAAACTGAAGAGCGAACTTATCACCTTGGCCGAGCCGACAAAAGCGACAGGCGCAAACGGCGGCAGCCCGAGAAACTCACCGAGCATATGGCGCAAACCGTCTATGCTGTAGCCCACGCCTCGCTTGCCCGGGGTCTCCCCCAGGAACGAAAGATCGTTTCTGACGGTGACTTCGTTTAAGCCGAGGGTGCCGGCTAATTCCTTCGACGTTATGGCGCCTTTCTTGCCCGCCAATAACCAATCCGTCAACAAGCAGTGGTAGAGCGACAGGCGATGCAGCACCGCTGCGGGTGTGGGCTTCGACAACTTTTGCACCGATAACCACCATCCTTCGTAGTCGTATTTACAATTATAAATAAATTATAATCTAGCTATTGATAATTATCAAACATTCTTTTAAGCAAACGCGATTATTTTCCATGCCGATTCGCGCAGATTTAGCATAATATATTATAATATAATAAAATCATCTCGGTGTTTTGTTGACAATAAGACTCGTGTCGATTAAGATATTGCTAATTAAATAACGAATAGACCGCTTGCAGCGGTTTATCTAGGGGGCACACCAGCCACAAGCTCTTAAATCGAAACTTCCCAAGTTTCGGCTGTCAGGAATAGCTTGTGGCTGGTTTTTTCATGCGCGCGCCCATCGCGGCCCATCGCGGACGCAAACAAGCACACCCTCCCAGGGCAGCCATGCCCGGACCGAAAACCGTCCCCCTAAAAGCCGGCGTCATAGCAGTTAAACAGCTTCTTTCAACTAAGCGCCCGTCAACTTTTTTCACTTTGACACGGTGTTCACAATCTGTTAATAATAGAAGAGCAATAAATAGTTTAACCTGCAGCTTAGCCGCTTGCTCTTGACGCGGGTAAGCGCACTGAGGCTGGTTAGGTGTGATTTAGTGGAAGAAAAAACAACCCGCATAACAGACGTCTTTGACGATGTCATTCGCTGGTCGATAGTGGGCGCGGCGGCGTTCCTGCCGCTCATGATGTCACCGGTAAACTTCGATGCGTTCGACCTGCCCAAAGCAGTCTTTCTGTACTGGCTCGTTCTAACCATGGTAACCAGCTATATAGGGAGAACCCTTTTTGCCGGCGAAATCGCGATTAAAAAGACGGCTCTAAACAAACCGCTTATTGCATTCGCCATAATGACAACGATAGCCGTAATCGTATCGCCGGTGCCTCTCGCAAGCATCGTCGGCGAGTACGCGCGCTACGAGAACCTGCCGACTCTATTGAGCTATACGATCATCGCCTTCATGGCATCGCAGTTTTTAGATACAAAAGCCTGGATCAATAAGTTAATCTCGGCGTCTTTCATAGCTTTCGGACTAATAACCCTGTACGGCATCGCGCAGAACCTGGGGCTCGATATTCTCCCGGAATCCATGCGCCTCTTTGAAGGAAGAAGCCGGTCGACGCTGGGCAACCCGGTATTCTTCGGCGGCTACGTAGCGATGATGACCCCGCTCCTCCTCCATTACCTGTTCAGCGATGAGCGCCTGCCGTTCATCTCAAAACCCCTAATAACATTACTGCTAATGATGGGCTTTGCCGGCGCCGTCTTCTCGCAAACGAGGGGCGCGTGGCTGGCGATAGCCGTCGGAGCCGTCGTAGTAGTCCTCTTGAACCGGGATAAACTGCTCAAAGCAGCCGGCAATGTCGCCGCCGTCTTAATCGTCGGATTCGCACTGACACTCATATTGATCTCAATCGGCGGGCAACAGCAGGCGGCTAAGCAGTTCAGTGAAATCACGGAGCGAATCGTCTCTGTCTCTGATCTTTCACAGAGCACGGCTGCGAGCCGCGTCGAGATATGGAAAAGTTCGGTCGAGATGCTAGCGGTGCGTCCGCTGGCAGGCTACGGGCCGGACCAGATGTACCTCTGGTCACCCGCGTTTAAGACCTTGAAAAAGGCTCAAATCGAAAAGAATACCATTCCGGACCGAACACACAACGAGTTCCTGCAAGTAGCTGTAAACTCGGGCTTCCTGGGATTGCTGGTATTTTTGTGGATCGTCGGCGCTATCGTGCTGATGAGCGCACGTTCCCTTAAGGGGGATAGCGATCTAAAGCGCCCCGCCATAGGTATAACGGCCGCGCTCGTCGGCTATATCGCACAAGGCTTGTTCGGAGTGGCGATTATAGGATTGACCGCACCGGCATTCGTTATGGGAGGAATAATCGCCGCCATAGCCGCGGGAAAAGACCCCCAGCGCCATATTATACCAATCAACATAAAGCGAAATGTCGAGATATTCACGCTCGTGGCTGTGTCGGCATCGGTCGTCGCTATCTTGGCGCTTAGGCCGCTAGTCGCCGACGCGGAATATCTTAATGCCGTTACCAGTGCTAACGCCGGCTTAAGAGACCGGTCGATAGCGGCTCTTGGCAGGGCTGTCGAACTCAATCCATACGCGGCGCTATACCGGCGCGACTTGGCGATAGGATTGGTCGAGAAAGGCAAGGCGAACAAAGACGCCGGCCTCGTGGTCAGCGGAATATCGGTCCTCGAAGAGGGCTTGCGAAGCAACCCGCATGATATCGACTTGATTTTGGCGACGGCAACCTCATACAGGGTCTACGCGACGATCACAAGTGACATGGCTATAGTCTCCCAGGCGGAGGACTATTACTCGCGGGCAATCAGAAAGAACCCGCTATCGACCAACCCGAGAAGGGGAATGCTCGGCCTGCTTATGCCGCTGGAAAAATACGATGAGGCCATCGAGCAGGCCACAACGATACTCCAAATAGACCCCGAGGACGCTGAGGTCAAATATCGGTTGGCTCAAGCTTATGAAAAAACCGGACGGGCCGGCAGAGCCAGACAGCTCTACAAAGAACTCCTGGCAAAATACCCTAATCGGCCCGATCTAATAGAATCTCTCGCTAAATACGAGAGGGCCAAAGCCGCTGAATAGATTTAAAGGATTTACATCTACATGGGGACCAAGGGAAGATTTCTTGGAGACACCGGGAGTCAAGTCAAAGCATTTTTGATTCTGGCTATTTCGCTTTTTTTGTTTTGGGGCGTCTCGATTCAGTTCTTCGCGGAACGCGGGATTCCATGCGCGGCGTGCCACGCGACAAAAGAGCAATATGCCTCTTGGAAAACATCTCCGCATAAAAATATATCCTGCCTTGCCTGCCATAAGGAACCCGGTTACTTTTCGTTTGCAAAACTAGAGTTGACGTCGGGAAAGAACTTTGCGGCCTGGCTCTTTCGCACCTACCAAGACCCGCTCGCGAGCCAAATCCACAACGAACGTTGCCTCGTGTGCCATGACCGGGAAGTCAAACATACGATAGTCAGCAAAGGCATCCGCATCAGTCACAAGGAATTTGCCGATTATCACTGCACCGATTGCCACGCGAATGTGGCCCATGAAATCGAAGGCCGGACTCGCAACCAGCCCGACATGGATAGCTGCGCCGATTGCCACAACTACTACGAAGGCGATGTCGAATGCGAGAAGTGTCACCCCGGCAGTGCTGAGACCGAAAAGCTCTCGACAAAAGGGCCGTGGAAAATAACGCACGGCCCGAGCTGGAAATCGACACACGGCATGGGCGACCCAAAGACGTGCGCCACCTGCCACGACGCATTATTCTGTATGAGCTGCCACAACAGCGAGGTGCCCCATCCGGAACCGTGGGCAGAGCTTCACTCACGGTCGGCCAAGCAAAACGTTCAGGGATGTTACCAGTGCCACCGAAAAGAACTTTGCACGGATTGCCACCGCATCGACATGCCTCACCCAAACGATTTCCTCAAGAATCACCAGTTTGAGGTCGAGGAACGCGGCTACGACCTGTGCTGGCGCTGCCATAACGGAAACAACTGCATACCATGTCACTTACACGCGGCGCATACTAATACGCCGAAGACGAAATTTAGGTTTTGATGATTATGGAGCTTTTAAGAACTTTAGCCGTCCACATATATTTGTCAGTACCGATGCGCGCGGAATCTCTTTTCGAGAGACTCCTCCACGACGCCTTGCGCTGGCGCGACTACATTCCGATCATCATAAAATTCGCCGAGCAACTACAGGTGATCTTCCAGAACCCTCGTAGATATCCGCGAGAAGCGGTTGTCATCATAGCCGCGATTCTGCTCACACTCATCGTTGTGATGCTGTTGGTCCTGCTCTTCTTCGCTGCCAGAAATCAAATTCGTATCCGCAGAGCATACAGGAGCATTCGAAAAAAAGTGCCGCGGGAGGTGCTCGTAAAACGATATATCATCGGGGGCGCCGCCGTTATCATACTTTTGCTCGCAATGACAGTCGGCACCGCCCAACCGAAGTCCTGCATAAGGTGCCATACCCTCGAAAAGAGCTATAGTTCCTGGACAAAATCGGTCCACAAGGATACGGGCTGCCTTAAGTGCCATTACAAACCGGGAATATTCGGCTATGTCGAGGGGAATATCAACGGTGCGGAGAACGTTTTGGCCCACTTTTTCAAGGGCGTCGAAACGCCTAGGGCACGCGTCTCGAACAACGCCTGCCTGCGCTGCCACAACGATATCCTCAGCCGCATGGTAATCGGCGACCGCGAAATCAAAATGCAACATAAAGACCTTATCGGTGGCGGTATAAACTGCACCAACTGTCATCCGGACATCGCGCACAAACCAAAGGGCAAGAAGATTTTCGCCATGAATAGTTGCCTCGGATGCCACGACAATAAAGTGGCGAGCGCGGACTGCCGGACCTGCCATACCCAGGACATCGGCTATAAAGCGGTCCGCGCGGTCGACGACTTGCCGAAAGTAAAGACTATCCGAATTACCTGCACCGGCTGTCATAAAGTTTCGACGACGGAAGGGTGTATTAAGTGCCACGGCGTGGAACTGCCGCACTCTGCGATCTTCCAGCAAAAACATGCGATGCAAGCCGAGACGACGCAAGGCATACTCTGCTATAAATGCCACTGGGAGCGCATGGATGGAAAACGCATGTGCGGCTGTCACAACGCGACCGGCGAAATACACGGAGAAACCGAGGCCTGGTACTACGCCCACCGGGCTCTGGCCAAAAATAACGGAGCCGGCTGTAATTGCCACGGCTTGACGTTCTGCGCGCGCTGCCATGACGACCCGAAAAGCGTCTACCCGAATTACGCCGGCGGCAGCGGCGAGATGATGCACGGCGGCTGGCATATCGGGATGTAGCGGGATTACCGCTCCTCGATGTAGACCCGGCTCATGAGGTCGCCGACTTGTATCCGCTCGACGACGTCCATGCCTTCCACGACTTGCCCGAAGACGGTGTAGTTCCCGTCGAGCGACGGCTGCGCGTCGAGGCATATATAAAACTGGCTTCCCGCGCTATTGGGGTCTTGTGCCCGCGCCATCGCAACCGTACCCGTAATATGCGGTACATCGTTGAACTCGGCGTCGATTTTATAGCCGGGACCCCCCAGGCCGTCGTTCGCGGGGTCGTCGTCTTTACTCAACGGGTCGCCGCCCTGAATCACGAACCCCGGTTCGACACGGTGCCACTTAATACCGTTGTAGAAGCTTTGGCCTGCGAGACTGACGAAATTCGCGACGGTCTTAGGCGCCTTGTGCGGATAGAGTTCGAAGACGATTTTTCCTTTGTTCGTCTCGACGACCGCATGGGGCCGCTTTCCGGCGGCGGGCTGAGCCGCCGGCGGCGCCTGCGCGACGGTCGTCTCGGTCGTTATCGGCGCTTCGGACGCTTCCGCCTCAATCACCTCGTCCGCGTCGGAAGCGGCCTTCTTGTCGGCGCCGGATGAACACCCCGCAATCCCCGCGACTAGCGCTAACAACACCAGTGCTCCTAGAAGCCATTTGAAAATTCCCGCTTTCATTAAACCCTCCCGTGGTTCCGCTCTGTCGTTCACAGGAAAAGAATACCACGAACCCGCCCGCCAAAAAAAGAAGTCTAGGGCAAGCCGTGGACCGAAGATCCGAATCGAAGCGCACGCTCTTGCTTGCCCGGATAAGGATTTATCACTCACCGCATGCTTAGCAAATTATGTAAATATTTAGCCCCGGCCGTCTTTGCGGCCTTGCCTCAACATGCTCCGTATGCTATCATTTATATCGGTAATTTTTTTTATTTGCGCATGTGAAAACGGTCACGCATATTTTGCAATATTTGAAAGGAATGAGCATGGAACAACGGATCAAAAAGGTTTTGGTGGCCTTGACTATCCTTTTGGCGCTATCGATCGTAGCGGTTCTAGGGTTCCTGTTGAAAGATGTCTTTTTTAACAAAGAAGTTCCGCAAAATCCGGCCGAGCAAGCGTATTCTCTGGCCAAAGCAATGGCCGACAAAGACCCCAAAAACCCCGGCTACCTTTTCGAACTCGCGAAAGCCGAAGCGGACCTCGGAAAAACCGGAGATGCGATAGACAACCTGCGAAAAGCCATCAAGATGCAGCCCGCCGCCCCGATGCTCCATTATACCCTCGCCCGCATATACCTCGACTCGGGGCAGGAAAAAGAAGCGGTCAAGGAACTCGAGCAGGAATTGCGAGTTACTGAGAACAAGAACGAACTCGCGTGGTTCGACCTCGGCACGATATTCCTGAAGCGGAAGGACTACAACCAGGCCATCAATTGCTTCAAAATGGCGCTTGTGAGAATGCCCTCCGGCGCGGACGTCCACTATAATCTCGGCAAAGCGTACGAAGGCATCGGAAGATTCGACCTTGCGATGAATTCCTACGGCGAAGCTTTGAAATATATTCCCGATCACACAGACGCCCAGATTGCTATCCAGCAGTTGCAGCTGAAACAACTCGAGCAAAAAACAACCGGGGCGACCAAGAAGTAAATGTAAGGGATGAAAGGCTAGGAGGCATTACGTTGGTTAGAACACGGACATTGATGGTGCTGGTCGCGATTCTTTTACTTACGCTGGCGGCCCTCGTATATTTCTATATGTTCATCCTCAACGACCCCAACACGAAAGTCAAAAACGAGGGAATGACCCATCTATATAGCATATACGGCTGGGGCCAACGACCCGATCAGTTGCTACGCAGGCCGCACGGCGTCGCGACGGACGGCAAGGGCAATATCTTCGTTACCATGCCCTCGAGGGGCAAGGTCGTCGTATTCGACGGCGACGGCAATTATCAGTACTCATTCGGCAGCAAGGGCATGGAGGAAGGCTCCTTGCGCGGGCCGCTCGGCATCGCTATCGATCCAAAGCGAAACAGGGTCTACGTCGCCGACCGGGCTCGGTTCAAGTTGGTAGTCTTCAATACGCGGGGCAAGTTTATAAGCGAAACGTCGCTCCTCTCCCCCGTCCAGCCGACAGTCGCAAAAGACCGTGTCTATCTTACGACCTTCGGCCCGATTGCGATTTACAGCCTGGACGGAAGATTGTTGGATACCTGGGGCGGCAGAAGTCGCCAGCTAGGCGGTTTCGATTACGCGCACGGCATCTGCGTCGATAGCCGCGGCAACGTTTATGTCTCCGACACCAATAACACCAGGCTCGTCGCGCTAAACAAGAAGGGCGATGTCCTGTGGGTCCAAGGCAGGCCGCCCAAGGGAGTGCTCGACCCCAAGAAAGGCTTGAACTTGCCGGCCGGCATGACGATGGATGATAAAGAGCGCCTCTATATAGTCGACGCCTTCGATTTCGCCGTCAAAGTATACAACACCAAAGGCAGAGAACTCTTTAAGTTCGGCGGCCAGTCGGGCAACCTCGAAGGCCAATTCAATATGCCGGACGGAATCACCTACCTCGGCGACCGGAAATTCGCGATAGCCGATAAATTCAACGACCGGGTGCAAGTAGTCAGGCTGACGCTGCCCGGCGAGGGCGGCCCGTTTGAGCAATTCCCATGGTGGATGCTCCTTCTCATCCCGCTTCTAATGATGTTGCTCGGGCGCAAGAAATTTATCGCCAATGAGGACTTCATGGAGCTGGTCGTAAGCGACCGGAAACTCAGGCTCCTTACACAGGTCGCCAAGCGCGTTCAGGTGAGCCAGGAGGTCTTCGACCGCTTCGCGGAGCACGTTGAAGAGGACCTCAAATTCGCGGATGTCGTGGCGGTGCGCAAGTTCAAGCCGGAAGAAATGCAAAAACTAATGGAAGAGCACAGCATAGATGAGAAGACCGCTTCTTTCTTGGCCATGGCTAAGAAGCGCTTCCCGGAAAAACTCGTCCTTAACAGATTGACGCTCGCCTTTGAGGATGCCAAAGTTCGCGAAGTCCTTACCGGCAACGGCAAGAAACCGCCGAAGATGCTGACCTTCGAGGAGTTTGTCGAGAAGTACAGCGTACCCGAAGAGGAAGAAGAGGCAGCCGCTCAACCCGGCTAGAGCCCTATAACAAGAGTTTTTAGAAAAGGCAGGCCTTGGGCTTGCCTTTTCTATTTCCACTCGTGTTTTAGACGACTAACCCGCATCAACGTATTTACGTGAAACGCTTGACAGCTTACTTATTATTCGCTATTCTAAGCTTGTGAACGCCTGGACAATCTCACACCGTTCCTTCGTGTGCGGGACGAGGACAAGAAAGACCGTGGGGCAAGTACCGCTGTTTGACAGCAAAAAATCGCAAGGGGCCACCGGGCGGGAGCCGACTAAGCAGCACTCATCGAAGACTACATCGAATCAGACTATATTTTTTTTCGAGTGATTTATACCCCTACCCGTAGCAGTACCTTTAAAAACAAGTTTGTTGACGAACGCAAGCACTTTGCGATTGTTGGGCGATCTTTTAGATTAAATATATGAGGTGGACCGGGCCGCGGGGCGGCATATATCTCCCAATGTCCCCGTGGAAAAATTTTTCGTCGGGGGCATACCCCTAGGGGGTTCATTTGGAAAACCGGGCTGCCGCTAATTTATGGCTTTACCGCTTATCGAAAGGAGGTGAAATAATTATGAAAGATGTTACTAAATCGATCTCAACGAAAAAGGAGGTGAAAAGTATGAAAAAAGCATTGGTTGTAATGATGGCTTTGGCGTTGTTGTTCGCGATGGGCGGCATGGCGCTCGCGAAACAGGAGCCCGCAGGCGCTCCGGGCAATATCGTCGCTAACGAGTATAGTCTCGGCTATAAGGACTGGAACGAGCGCGAGCAGGGTGTGACGACCGGCAAGGTCTTCACGGGCTACGGCAGCAGCACCCACCTACGGGGTACCTGGAACAGCCCGTATACGACCGGCGTTGACGGCTATAACTACAACGACGCCCAGGACTACACCAAAGACGGAACCCAGGTGGGCTCGGGAGGCACATATAATGTTCAGTACCCGATATATGGCCCTGGGTACGAAGTGTACAATTTTGGTACGATGACCATGCCTAATATGCGCTTCGAGTCAGGCCCGCACGGCGGCTACCTCACGTCCACCCACCGGTGTCGTGAGTGCCACGCGGTCCACCGCGCGGCGGGCAAGTTCAAGTTGCTCCGCTCGGACACCAGGTTCGAGGCGTGCGATTGGTGCCACGGCACCGGCGCGGGAAGCGGTTTCAACATCCAGATGGACAACGACGACGCTTACACCACCGAGTACAACGTCGGCCACACCATGGGCTTCGGCATCTCGGGCGGCAAGTGGAAAGCGCCGGATGATACCTACCCGGCATTTACGCCTAACTTCTGGCAGGGCGGTTTCTCCTGCTTCGACTGCCACAGCCCGCACGCCAACCCGGCGCGCCTCATGGGCTATGACGCAAAGGGCGTGCCGATTCCATCAATCGTTGATACGACGACCGGTATGGTATACAACATCGGCAACCCCGGCCACGACATGTTTACCAAGGGCGGAAAGGGCTTTTCTGGAGAAAACACCACCACGCTCCAAAACATGGGCTACTTCGTACCGGCGCTCGGTATGCCGCTTCCGAAGGCAAAACCGTACTATCTCGCAGGCAGCTGGCTTCTTATCAAGAACCCCGACCGCGAGATAGCGACAATTAACACCACGGTGACGAGCGGTATCGAGAGCTGGGTGCCGAACGTAGACCCGAGCAAAGTGAATACGGCAGACTTTGTCAAAGGCGGTAGCTTTGTTAGAGATCCCGATATCACGATTACTGCCGGCCAGGAAATCCCTGATGCGGTCAGCGCCAAGCTCTTAGAGTTCGATACGAGCACACCGTATCCGGTCAACAAGGTGCCGACCGACTGGAACAACCCAATCGGTAGCGCAAGCTTGTGGGACGAGGACTTCCGGGGTGGCGCACCAGACATGCCGGCGCCGAACACCGACTACGGCTACGACGCGAGGAACCCGTTCTGCAGGTCACTCATTCTCGATGAGTTCTGCACCGACTGCCACGACGGTAACGCGGGCTTCCACACCGCGAAGGCCCCGCTCTTCAGTGAGGATCGCGCGCTGAGGGGTCAAGGCGCCGTCGAAAATAATTGGAGAGGCAACTACGACCTGGCCTACGGCCACGATGTCAACGTCAGGCACTGAAGCCGCCGCATGCAGTTCAATCCGGAGGATGAACAACTAGGTGGACCAAGGTGCCGTAACTGCCACAGAGGCTCAAGCGGCTGCGGTGGATGCCATAACGCCAACGATGGCGTAAATCCGTCGCTCTCGCTCACGCGCGAACAGCAGGAAGACCTCGCCGCGTCGAACGTCGATTACAAAACCGGCATGTGGCGCTCGGACATCACGCAGTTCTTCAGGATCCTTATGGGCGACCCGAACCACGCGGACTCTAAGGCGTACACATTGTACAACCTGACGAAAACAAGCGATGGCCAGGCTAACCAGATCTCGCAAGCAATCAGCGATGCGTACCTGCAAACGGGTATCATCAAGCAGAGCAGGTCGACCAGTTGGGGCGCTAATAGCGGGTGGAGAACCGACCCGAACAAACTCAACGTAAGCTGTTCCGACGATGGTCTTAGCTGGCCGCACCGCACGCTCGGTTGGAAGATGCTCAAAGACGACCTCTTTGGTATCGACGTAATCGGTTTGACCGATGGTACGTCGAAAGTCATAGGCGTCGGCGAGACCAGGACGTTCGGCGGCTACAACGCCAAGACCCACGACCTCGACAGCGTCTGCTTGGATTGCCACAACCCGACGATCTGGAACGCGACGAGTGCGTCTGATCACGTTGACAATCTGGCTGACCCGAACGACGATATGGACGACGACGTCATGCTGAGAGGCTTGCCGTAAGAATCGTCTAATATCACTCACAACGTATGGCTTGCATTTTCTCACAAGAATCGCCGCAAAGGCCCGCAAAGGATGCTCTCAACTTAATAACAACACACCAAGAGGCCCGTCTTTCGACGGGCCTCTTCTATTTCCCTGTCTTAGCAGTCCACTCGATTACTCAAGAGCCTTTCTCTCCTTGTTGGCGAAGAACTCTCTTCTACCTAAACGCGCTCCTCTCCTTATTGGCAAAGAACTCCACCTGGTTGCGCGGGGTCCTAAACTCCAGGAGCGGCCGGTCGTCGATGTTAATGGGAATCGATGTCGCTTTGACGGTCTCGGCAATCTGCGCGGGGTCCCCGAAAAACGCAAACTCGAATCCTTCCGCGCCCTCCATGCCGCCGCGAACCGCTTTATCGACCGCCTCCGGATCGAGCGTACGCTCTCCTTTCAGGCCTATAAGCATAACATCGACCGCCTCATTCTCGCCTATGTTCGAGCCCCAGGCATATGTTTGAGGAAAGACCATCTGAAATGTCTTGAGCATCATCAGGGTGTCTTCGTCTTTGAGCATATACCTCGGTATCCACTGGCAGTATGCCCCGCCCTCATTGAGGTGCTTCTCGACGAGTTCGTAAAACTCCTTGGTGAAAAGGTGTGAGACATGCGTCGAGAGCGGGTAGCTCGGCTCCGAGGTTATCACGTCATACTTCTTACCGGTGGTGTATAGAAAGTTGCGCGCGTCGTTTGTATATATGGTCGCGCGCGCGTCGGACTCTATCTCATTACCCACAAAAAGCTTCGACGCCTGCAGGACCGATTCGTTAATCTCTACGGTGTCGACGCGCTCCAGAGGGGTCTTAAGGGCGGCGAGCGATGTAAACCCGGTGCCCAGCCCTATTATCAGTATAGACTTGGGGTTCTCAGCGCTGGCGATAGGCAGTAGCGCCAGCAGCGAGGTCGTCTGCTTGTCGAAGTCACTGTTTGCCCCTTCTATTTTCCCTGAATTCTGGAGAAAGCGGTTGCCGTTTGGCTCTTCGAGCACAGCGATGCGCCCGTGGACGTCGTCCGCAAAAAACAGCGGACGCAAGCCGTCTCTGAAGGTGCGATACTCATCGTATGATTTAAAATCACCGATACGATAAAAATTATGCGCGTAGGTGGCTTGCTGGGTAAAAAGCCCGAAGAGGGCGGCGAGAACCAGCGCCATCACCCCCATAGAAAACCACCGCTTGCCCTCGGTCGACCTTGCGGTGATGATCATGAGTAAAGCCACGCCGAGGTTTAGGCCCGCTGCTACGAACGTCGTCGCTTTTACGCCGATGAGCGGGATGAGCAGAAACCCCGCGCCGAGCGACCCGAATATAGAGCCGATAGTGTTGACCGAATACGCGTCACCGACATCATTCCCAAGTTCCTCGAGTGAGACCGTGTTGATCTTCGCGACGACCGGAAAGGTCGCTCCCATAAAGGTCGTCGGGATAAGCATGATAATATATGAAAGAAGCAGCTGGATTATGAAGAATACGAAAAAACTGGGGCGCAGGGTGTCGTAGACATAGAAATACAGGGTCGGCAACGCCTGCACGAGCGGGATGGTAAGCAGGCCGAAGACCGCGATACCGATTTCCAGCAGGCCGAACATAGCGAAGAGATTCTTGCTCTTATCCGCCAACCTGCCGCCGATAATGGCTCCGAGCGACAAACCGGACATAAATGAGGCGAGCATCATCGATACCGCGTAGACAGTCGAGCCGAAGATAAGCGACAACTCCCGCGACCATAATACCTCATAGATGAGAGCCGCCATCCCGGAAAACGCGAAAGCGACCAGGGCCAGCTTTCGCTTTGCGGCTAGGTTTCCGCCGCCCATCCCTCCGGTACCATCGCCTCTCTCGCTTTTACGCATATTGGCCTTCGCTTTACTGGCCGTCAAAACAACACCTCCAAGCTTACCGGGTTCGCAAGCCCCTATTGGCGAACAAGCCCTCCTAAAAGGGCACGGGAACCCCTAAATAATTATACCAGGCGCCAAAGACATCAACAACAAAAAGAGCTGGTTTAGCAGGCCCATCCATAATATCGAAAATTACTCCGGTCTTCTAAAATATCTTGCTGTGAGACGCAATCTCATAAGTATTTCCGCGAAAGCTCGGCTGGACTTGGCCCGGCGCACCATCGCTGCATACAGCCATTGAGACATCGTATCATTGGCTGTATGGACCACGAGCTGCAGATAATCGCTGGTCAGCGGAGCATTTTATAGTAATCTATCGCGCAAAGAGTGCTTGACTATTATTCACGCTCCCCATATAATTACGACGATTGCTTGCTGTTTAAGCATCTACCGCCCAAAGTCAACTCAATAATGCTTCCTCTAGTATGTGGCCTTGTGCATGCCGGGTCGGCGCCATGATATAGCGCCGGGTTCGAGCAGGCACAGGGAAGAACGCTTGCGGTCAAGCCGCATTTCTTCCTTGGTTTTACATGTAAGTGGCCGGCAATTATGTGAAGCCTTTTACAAGAATTGTAGTATTCGTCACGGCAAGGATCGAACTAATCGCATAATCGGTTAGTCGCTTTATTGTTTTTCAGGAGATATATGGCCGACGACCTGTATCGAAGACCAAGGACTGTCTATAACTTGTTCAATTTTGAGAACGAGACCTTTTCTCGCCATTCCCCTACGCCCTTGTTCGGGCATTCTTATAAAATCCCGCAAGGAAAGGAGGTGATAGAGATGAGGAAAAGATTTGTAGTTCTTATGACTACCAGTCTCGTCCTTACAGCGAGCAGCGCGGCGTTTGCGGCGGCGGGAGATGGGACGACCGTAATCCCACCTACCTCGTATACGCCTACGGGTCATAGCGGGGCGGCAAAAGATTATCGCTACTGGGAAGAAGGCGCAGCCACCGTCTCCGGCGTCTATGCGGGCTCGACTCCAACGAGTATTTACGCGTCAAGCACCCACAGGTACGGCACCTGGAACAGCCCGTATACGGCCGGCGTTGACGGCTACAACTACAACGACGCCCAGGACTACGTTGCGGGCGGCGCGCAGTTTGACCAAGCAACCGGTCTAGCCGTAACAGGGGCTACCGACCCCAGCAACGTCGTGTTTGCATCAGGCCCGCACGGCGGCTACCTCACGTCCACCCACCGGTGTCGTGAGTGCCACGCGGTCCACCGCGCGGCGGGCAAGTTCAAGTTGCTCCGCTCGGACACCAGGTTCGAGGCGTGCGATTGGTGCCACGGCACCGGCGCGGGAAGCGGATACAACATCCAGATGGACAACGACGACGCCTTTACCACCGAGTACAACGTCGGCCACACCATGGGCTTCGGCATAAGCACCGGCAAGTGGAAAGCGCCGGACGACACCTACCCCGCGTTTACGCCTAACTACTGGCAGGGCGGTTTCTCCTGCTTCGACTGCCACAGCCCGCACGCCAACCCGGCGCGCATGCTCGGCTTCAACAACGCCGGAGATGCGGTCGGCATACGCGCTGTAGTAGACAGCGCGGTGACGCCGCAGAGCAATCAAGTCCTGAACGGCAAAGTTTACGGTATCGTAAACTCCGGTGGTGACGACTGGATTAACGCGCTGAAGAAAATTAACAACCCGCAGCGCACCAACAAACCGTTCTGGCTCTCAGGCTCCTGGCTTCTGATCAAGAACCCTGACCGTGAGATCGCCTCGACGACTACACCCAACGTAGGCAGCGGCATCTTGACGCTCGGCGGCACAGCGATGGCGAATATCGCTTTCGACTCACTCGGCTTGCCAATCTTGGGAGCGGAGCGTGTTGCGACAATTACGGCTGGTCAAGAGATTCCGGACTATATCACGGCTAATCTCTACGAGTTCGACAACACGACGTCGTATCCGGTCAACAAGATCCCGATCGACTGGGACTCTCCTATGGGTAACGCCAGAACCCTGTGGAAGAGGTCTAACACTCTGGGTGTAACGACAAACTACGGCTTGAGTAACGGCAAGCCCGCGGGCTTCCTCGGTTTCAATGTGCGCCGTTCAGAGGCGCTAAGAGTCTGGGAAAACTCGGGCACGGTAGCACCGGTGGACAAGTTCATAGAAAACTATGACAGTACAAGCTCGCAGGCGGACGTGGGTGCTCCGTGTAACGTCTGGAGCGTAAGCGACTTCTGCACCGATTGTCACGACGGTAACGCGGGCAAGCACACCATCCGGGCGCCGCTCTTCAGTGAGGATCGAGCGTTACGGAGCGGAACCGATACGCCTTCGAAGGCCGATTACGACCTGGCATACGGCCACGATGTGCAGCCAAGGCACTGAGGTCGGTCTATGGTGTTCAATCCGGAGGATGAACAGAATTTCGGCCCGCACTGCCGTAACTGCCACAAGGGCTCAAGCAGGTGCGCAACGTGTCATAACACGAGCAGCACCGGCGCTGTTACAACGTCTGCGGCAATAGCGGCGGACAACAGCACGAACAAGTCGCTGTTTACGCAGGCACAGACCAGTGCAGGCCACGCAAACCTTTTTGCCCAGAGCAGAGGGGCGGCTGACTCAACCACAATCGGTTACTTCAAGAAATCCCGCAAGACCGAGTGGACTAGCGACTGGAGAACCACGAATACGGCGTTCACTGCGGCGATGGTCGCCGCGCTCTGCGCCGACGACGGCTTCAGCTGGCCGCACCGCACACTCGGCTGGAAAATGCTCAAAGACGACCTCTTCGGTCTGAACTTTGACAACAACACCTGGGTTGGCGTCGGTGAAGGTAGGTTCGATGGAACGACGACCTATACAGCACACGACCTGGACAGCGTTTGTTTGGATTGCCATAATCCAAACATCTGGAATTCAGGTCAAACGGCTGGTAGTGACGGTCATGTCGACGCACCGCCAACGCTTAACTTCGACGACCACTACGACGAGCTGCTCACTCGCGGCTTGCCGTAGCGGTAGCACCCGTGCCTCAGGGCACACCGCCGACCCTCCGACGGGCGGGCCGGCATTAGTAGCAAATGTTCTCTATGGTTCGGATAAACGTGCGCGGACGCCACGAGCGGACGTATCCGCAAGGCTCCCCGACACGGGAGCAACGAGATGGACGTAGCGCGGCACGCGCATCCGTAAGAAACGATTAAAGCGATTGCGCGCAATATAAGGGCTCGCTTGGCCAGCGAGCCCTTATCGCTTTCTCGGTCAACTCTTCTTCCCTGAAAGACGCTCCCCTATGTTATAATAGCTAAAGCTTCAAATCGCCATGACGATATTTTCGTAAGAGGGCTTTTAGTTCCGTCAGACCAATTGGGGGTAGCAAGCCATGGGCAAAAACGACACTATGAACATCGCAATCATCGGCGCCGGCAATGAAGGTTTCTATCTCGTATCCGCGCTTAACGAATGCCAATCCGCGAACATCGTGGGTTTCTGTGGGCGAGGCGGCGACCGACTCAACGCCGCGCTCGTATCCGAACTCAACATCCCCGTCTTCGAAAGACTTGAGGAACTGCCGTCCATCGGCGATGTCGATATCATAATCGACGTCGGCCCTAGCGACGAAGGACTGTCGGACAGCCTGGAAACGCTCGGCGATGTCGAGGTTGTCCGGGGCCGAGGCGCCGACATCATGCGCGTCCTGGCGGAGAAGAGCCGCGGACACCATGAGAGCGTAGAGAGCATCTTCGCGTCGGCGGTCGAGCTTGCCGCGAAAAAAGAGAGCAAGAGCATCTATCGCGCCATCGTCGAGGGCGCGATAGAACTTACCGGGTGCGCGACGGGGAGCCTTCTCATTTTCGACGAGCGGCGCGAGATTTGCCGGCTCGCGGACGCCGTAGGCTACGCCAAAGACCTCGAAGACTATACGAGCTGGGAGATCGAGCCGGGCGGAATAACCGAACTCCTGCTCGATAAGGAAAACCCGCTATATATCGCGGACGCCGCCCAAGAGCCGCGCTTCGACAATCCCGTCATGAACGAGGGGACGATGTCGGTTATCGCCACCGCGCTTCGCGAGGGCGAGACGGTTATCGGTCTCCTGTTCGTCGGTGATTTTGTAAACCGCGCGTTTTCCGATAATCAATTCCGGGTGTTCTACGCATACGCCGCGCAAGCCGCGATGGCCCTTCAGAAAGCGCTCCTGCTCGAGAAAAACGAGAAGCTGACGACGACCGATGCGCTCACCGGGCTCAACAACAGCCGACACTTCTTTGAGCTACTCGACTCGGAGATCAGAAGAGCGAAGCGCTACGGCGGCTACTTCTCCGTTCTCATGATGGACATAGACAACCTCGCGCTAATCAACGATGCCATGGGGCACGCTAAGGGCGATTGGGCCATCAAGCGGGTTGCCGAGATAATCAATTCCTGCTCACGCTTGACCGACTACAAGGCCCGCTATGGGGGTGACGAGTTTGCGCTCGTCTTGCCGAGCACCAGTTGCCCGCAGGCTTCGGTACTTGCCAACCGTATCAGAAGACAGGTCAACGATGTCTTTATCTCGGGCAACCAAGACGAGATGCGCCTCTCGATAAGCGTGGGTATCGCGGAGTTCCCCTGTCTCGGAACTGACGCCGACAGCCTGGTAGCCGCTGTAAACACGGCGCTGACCGTGTGTAAGCGGCGGGGCCGCAACCTCGTCTGCTGTTATGAAGATTCGGGTGAGCCGGCAAGCATGTCCTAGCGCCCCTCCGTGCGCTCTAAGACACCCGGCTGCATTTTCTCGATAATCTTTAGGTACTTCGTGACTTGCTCGTCATCATCGAGCCGCCGCGCTTCCGCGAGCAAAACATAATATGCCCGAACATCCTCTTGCCCTTCGTCGACCATCTCGCGCGCTTTTGCGAGCGCCTTCTCGTTGTCGCCCCGCAATAAAGCGACCTCCAGCAGCCTGCTGTCTATAAAATCAACCTGCGGCCAAAGCTTCTCGGTCGCCTCAAAGTAATCCTGGGCTCTAGCCAACGATAGCGGGTTCTCCTTGAAGCGATAGCTGAGAAGGCTTGCTTCTCCCGCATAGTATGTCAACTCAAAATCACGCTCGTTGAGCGCAAGCCCCTGCTCGGCGATGAGCGCCGCGCGCTGAGCGAAGATGTCGTTGCCCGCGTAAACGGCATAATCCAGATAAAACTCAGCGGCCATTCTCGAATAAGCCGTCTGATAGGGGTATAGCCTCAGGGCGCTCTCGATATGGGGGGCCGCCCTCTCGGGAGCGACCGTCTCAAAGGACTCCCAGGCCGCTTGTTGGCCTTTGTGGATGCGCAGGTCGGCCGCGACAGGCAAGAACGACGCCAAAGCGAGCACCGCGCATGCGGCGCCGACAACGTAGGCACTCGCAGGCGACCCAAGCCACGCCGGCAACTCGACCCTCACTGCCCGACTGCGCCCCGACAAGTTCATGGCGACAGCCAAAAGCATCCAGACGAGAGGCGTCATAAAGACCGCCGGAATCCCGGTTTGCGCCTGAGCGAAATAGCCGGTGAGCGCCGCAAAGAGTGCGCCGGCATAAGGTGTTGCGCGCCTGCCGCGATATAAGCTCAGCGCAACCGCTATTATCATCCACAAGTAGAAGAGGAGTCCGAGAAGGCCGGAGTCGACCGCGGTTTGGAGAAAATCGTTGTGCGCGCGGTCTGTGACCGCGCTCGGCGCGATTTTCGAGTGCCGGTCGGTCTTAAACTGCGTAAACCGGTAGCCCATTTGCTCTAAGCCGAAACCGGTCAGCGGCCGATCGGCGACCATAGCGAGCGATGCTTTCCAAATCTCGATACGCGTAGCGACTGAACCTTCCGAGAAAGCGAAGGTGGAGACAGCGCGCTTTCCTAGATTGTCCGTTGGGAGAACGGCAAAGAGCGCGATTAGGACGACCAAGACGGCCACCACAATATATATTACGCGCATGCGCCCGCCCCGCTCGGCGGGGTTTCGTCGCTTTTTTTTCGCGTGTGCCGCGGCAGGCGGTCGCCCAAGCGCGAAGAGCGCGACCATGCTTGCGCCCAAGCCGACCAAGGCACCCCTCGACTCGGTCAAGAGGAGGCAGACGAAGAGCGCGGGCATCGACAACCACGAAAGCGAGCGCCAATTCGGCTGAGAGCTATTCTTCCCCAAACCATACAAGAGCGGCAGCATGACTACGAGATAAGTGCCGAGCACAATCGGATTACCCAGGCTCGATTGGGCCCTTCTCTCAAAGAGGAGCACTCCCGGGAAATCATACCCCGCGGCTTGCGCGAAGCCATAGAGCACGACCGGAATCAGTCCGACGGCGAGCACCTTAAGGAGCCGCTCGAGGCTCTTCTCGTCGCGAATGGTCTGAGCCGCAATAAAATAGACGACCGCAAACGAAAACAACGCGGGAAGACCTTCATAGCGCTTGTATTTGCCGACCAACCCCAAGAGCGGCTGGTCGGAGATTAAAAGTGAAACGGTAACCGCCGCCACATAAAGAAAGACTATGCCGTCGAGCGGCGAGCGATAGACGGTGAACCCCCGTGCGGCCACCGCGTATCGAAAATAGAGAAAGAGCAGAAGCAGGGTTGAGACCGATAGAAGGGTCGCCTTGGGCAGAGCGTAGACATCCGCCATAAACGGGTACATAACGAGCGGCAAAAGCATCAACGATGCCGCGAGAACCGCGACGAGCGGCGCGAACGTATTCTCTTCCTTTGTTTCTGTCTTCTTCCTCATCGCACGCGCTCTCATTCTCGCTATCGCCCGCCCTCGGACTATCAATCCGCGGGAGGACGGCACGCTACTCGCCCATGGGGCGCCTTCACATATGCTGAGTGGAAATGCTCCAAGGCGCTACTTGCCCCGCTAATAACCTAAGTATAAGCATTTAGCAGACTCAAATCAAAAGCCGCCTCTCTGTCTATCCTAGGCCGGAATTATCGACCAGAGGAATTCCACAATTCAATTGAGCGTTTGTTTATTCCTCGTTATTTAACTGTTATTTTGAAGAATTTCTTAATAAAGTTGTTGACATGACCACGGACTTTGTATTATTATTGAGATACATTCTCAACGGAGCGTGTTATGAGGCCTGAAACGCAGCAGTTTATGAAGTTTATAGAGACAAAAGGGCTGCTCTTTACGACGGAGCGCAAATCGGTTGCCGAAGAGGTCTTCTCTAGCCACGACCACCTCGACGCCGAGGAAGTGCTCAAGAAACTGAAGAGCGCCGGGAGCAAAGCATCCCGCGCAACGGTCTACCGCACCCTCGACCTTCTGGTCGAGAGCGGCCTGGTGGAAAAGATAGACCTCGGCGAGGGTCGCTCCGCATACGAGCATACGGCGGGCCATCCCCACCACGACCATCTCGTCTGCACGGTCTGCGGCGAGGTGTGGGAGTTCGAGGAGCCGCTCATCGAGCAGCTTCAAGAGTGGGCGTGTGAAAAAGCGGGCTTCAAGGCAATCGGGCACAGCCTGAACATCTATGGCTGGTGCGCCAAGTGTAAGCTTGCAGTTAAAGCATAGGGATATTTTTTTGATAAAGGATTGAGATGGAGTCACAATCTCAGATAGACGAGGAGCGTGTTATGTGTCTAGATCAAGTTAAAACCGGCGAAGAGGTAGTGATCAAAGAGATTCCTGACGATATGGCGAAGACGCAGTTCATCCGATTTGGTATCGGTGAAGGCAGCAGCGTCATATGCCACACTAAGGTCCCCTTCGGCCCGGTGGTGTTGAGAAAAAACCGTCAAGAGATCGCGATCGGCCGCGAGTTGGCCAAAACAATCACGGTCGAAAGGAGCGCGCATGTCCAAGGAAAAAACGGCTAAGAAAGAGCTGGGCGCCGTCAAGACGACTCATGGGGGCCACTCCCATGCCGGCTCCCTCGCTATAAATCTGCCCGAGGGCCGCAAGAAAATAGTCCTTGCGGGCAACCCCAATGTCGGCAAATCGGTCTTTTTCAATTACTTTTCGGGTTTATACGTCGATGTCTCGAACTATCCGGGAACGACAATTGAAATATCGCAGGCGCGCTACGGCGATGACGCCATAGTCGACACCCCGGGAATCTACGGGGTCTCCTCCTTCAACGACGAGGAGATCGTCGCCCGCGATATAATTTTAAGCGCCGACATGGTCGTAAATGTCGTCGACGCGGTCCATATCGAGCGCGACCTCTTCTTGACGCTGCAACTTATCGATATGGGCCTGCCGATGGTGGTCGCCCTTAATTTTATGGACGAAGTCGAGGAACAGAGCATAGCGATCGATGTCGACCTCCTCTCCGACCTCCTGGGAGTGCCTGTCGTTCCGACGGTAGCCGTAACGAAGCGCGGTTTGGCCGAGGTAACGGCCGCGCTGGATGACGCACGCGAAGGCAACCAGGACCCCTTCCTCCACAAAAAGCTGCATGAGATGCTCTCACGCGTCGGCTCGCAGCCGGAGGCGCTGATGGTTCTCGAAGGCGACGAACATGTCGCGGCGCGTCACGGCATAAAACCCGCCGCCGACCGAGAGATAATTTACGTCAGGCGTCGCGAGCGGGTCAACGATATTGTCGGCCATGTCGTAAGAGAGAAGGCGCTCGCGGAGACGGTGCGTCAAAAGATGGGCCGGTTCGTCTTGAACCCGCTTACCGGTGTGCCCTTCCTCGCCCTGGTTCTGTACGGACTCTATCAATTGGTGGCGGTCTTCGTCGCGCAAACCATCGTAGGCATCACCGAAGAGGCCGTCATGCAGGGCTACTGGGAACCGTTTATCCGGGGCATCGTCGAGCCGATTGTCAGCGAGAGCACGCCGTTGGGCGAAATTCTTATCGGTGAGTTTGGCGTGCTGACCATGACCGCCACCTACCTTTTAGGGCTGCTCTTGCCGTTGGTGCTCGGTTTTTACTTGGCTCTGGCGTTGATGGAGGACTCGGGCTACCTGCCGAGGCTGGCGACCTTGGTCGACCGAGCGCTAAACGCAATAGGCTTAAACGGCCGCGCCGTCGTCCCCCTGATCTTGGGTTTCGGCTGTGTGACCATGGCAACGATTACAACGCGGCTGCTGGGAACCGAACGCGAGAAGACTATCGCCACCGCGATATTGCAGTGGGCGATTCCCTGCTCGGCGCAGCTCGGCGTCATCACCGTTCTTTTAGCGGCAATCGGCGGATTTTACATCCTGCTATACATAGGCATCGTCTTTTTGACCTTGGCTATCATCGGAACGATCCTGGCGAGGGTGTTGCCGGGCAAATCGGCTCCGCTCCTCATCGACCTGCCGCCGTTGCGCCTGCCGCGCCCGGATAACGTGACACGAAAGGCCGCGACCCGCACCTACTACTTCATGAAGGAGGCGATTCCATGGTTCGCCATCGGCGCGCTCGTAGTCTCGATAATGAAGATTACCCACGCGCTGACCGCCTGGCAGAACGCATGGGCACCGCTCACGACCGGCTGGCTGAAACTTCCCAAAGAGGCGTCGACCGCCTTTGTCATGGGTCTCGTCAGACGGGACTTCGGAGCGGCGGGTCTCTTCGAGATGAGCCTGGCGCCGATGCAGACGCTCGTAGCGCTCGTAACCATAACGCTATTTGTGCCCTGCATAGCCTCGCTGATGATACTTCTCAAAGAACGGGGCCTTCGGCAAGCGATTCCGATTTGGCTGGGAAGCTGGGTGCTCGCCTTCGGCATAGGCGGCATACTCGCCCAGCTGTTGCTGTAGGGTTCCGGTGGTCCGCTTGAAAACATTTGTGGAAAGGTGGCGAGAGTATGCGGTGCGCTAGCAAGAAACCCGAGCTGAAGGTCTGTAAGACGTGCGGCTTTAAGACAGACGATTTGTTGATACTGGCATGCCCGCGCTGCATGAACCCGCTCCCGAGTCACGCCGCGTGTGGCGGCGGCTGCGGGAGCTGCTCGACTCGGAAATAACCGCTTCCATCTCAGTCGTCGCCCGACGCGCTCTTGGTGCGCGACGCGTCGGGCCTGAGCGCAACCAGCCGCTTCTTTAGCCGCAAGACACCGGGGTGGAGTTCGAGTGTTTCTTTGTAGAGCCGCTCCGCTTCGGCGCGCCTGCCCAGAGCCTCAAGAGCGACCGCGCGCGCGACCATTGAATGAGTCTCGTTTTCTTTGAACGAGCCGACAAAGTCGGCCGTCTCGAGTACCGCCCGGTAATCCCCCTTTAACATGTAGGCTTCGAGCAGGTTCTCGTTTACGGTCAGCAGCAGGGGCGTTCGCTTATGCGCCGCCTCCAGACTTTCGACCGCCTTCTCGATATCGGCTTCGTCTCTCGTAAATTCGGCTATGGTCAGATATGTGGTTCCCTGAACGAGACGGAGTTCAGAGCCATTTGGCGCATACTCAAGGCCTTGCTCGACGATTTCGGCGGCGTTGCGCGCATATGAGGGGTCTCCGTGCTCGGCTGTAAAAATAAGATGGATTCTGGCCAGGTTGGCCTGAAAAAACGGTTGGACGAGCAGATATTTTCCAGCCCGTCGCGCGCGCTCCAATGCTCCTTTGCTCAACGTCGACTTAGCCTCCTCGGAGGCGATTAAATATCGCGCTTCCGCGCCTAAGGGAAAAAGAGCGGCGACGGCGACGATTACAGCCAGTGCGCTCGCCGCAACGACCTGCGGTTTTCCGCCAGGAATCCTCGCTTTAACTTCGCGCTGCCGCCCGTTGGAAACGAGCCCAACGATAGCGCCCATGACAAACCAGACGAAGACCTCTTGATCCAATGTGGCGATGCCCGTCAAGCCTTGCGCGAAAGAGCCGAGAAGGGAGCCGAGAAGGCCGATGACTATATAGTCATCGGGATTTCTCTTCAAGTGCCGCGCGCCTTTGAGCGTCACATATATAAAAAGCCAGAGATTGGCGAAGAGCAGCGGCAATCCGCCATCGAGGCTCATCTGTAGAAATATATTGTGAGCCCGGCTGTGGAGGGTGTTTTCCAGGTCGGCCAGTCCTTCGGTCATGTAGAGGTTGAACCAATCTTTGGTCTGATCTAGGCCGAAACCAAAGAGCGGCTTGTCCGCGATCATAAGGAGCGAGGTCTTCCAAATCTCGATACGGCTTGCGAGCGAACTCGAAGAGGCCGCCGCGTCTACGATGCCGCCGATATCGAAGCCTGCCGGCATCGAGACTACGCCGACGCCGGCCGAGAAAGCGCTGAGAAGAAGGATTATCCACAACACGACATCCCTCAACGGCTTCTGCCCGCTGCGCGCCCAATAGTATATGACGACGGCGAACCCGACGGCCGCCCCCATCCAGGCGCCCCTCGAAAGCGAGGTAAAGAGCATCGCTAAGCCGAATAAGACGAGCGCCGCGGCCGTCCCTCGCATCCTCAGTTTCGAAGAGGTCTTCTCTGTATACATAACCGCTTTAGCCAGAAGAACCGGCAGCGCTAGAGCAAGAAACGCGCCAAAAAAAACCGGGTTTCCGAGGGTGGAGCTGACCCGCGCCCCATGTGTGCCCTTCATGCTTAGAACATCGAACCCCATGATCTCTAGTAGGCCATAGCCTGCAATGATAAAAACCGCGGGCACAAAGAATGTCTCGAAGCGCTCGACAAAAACACGCTTGGATGCCGCGTATTTAAGAGCAAACCAAAAAACGATAGCGCAAGATATAAGGCCGGGCAGGTTGTTGTAGCGGTTAAAGCGCCCGGTGACGCTCGCAAGCGGTGTAGCGGACATCGCGACTGAGATGATTGCGACCAACAAGAGCGCGGCGACGGGCGCCAACGCCGGGCTTAAAGGAACCTCGATATAGCCCTCGGCCAACCACCGGCGAGCCTGAAAGTATAAGAGAAAGAGGGCTCCGAGATACAATGCCGTCAGCTTGGGCAAACCGAAGTAGTCGTAGATTAACGGAAAAAACGTCAGCGCGACGATGAGCGGTACGCCTATAGTTCCCCAGCTTATGATTTCGTCGAGTTCCGCGATAAACCGCTTCTTGCTTGCCGAGGCATTCATACTTAAACGTCCTCCTGAAAGAGCCGCTCCCTTGTGCGTACCGAAGCAAATTAGCCTCGCCCCTTCATGATAGGGATTCTATTCTTAAAAAGCGAGAACCCCAGGCTAAGCCTGGGGCTCGTGTCTTAGCTATATAGAGACAAGCTGCCGCTTACGGCTTTCTTTGCCTTAGTCTCGCTACCCGCTCCTGGACGGGTGGGTGGGTGCTGAAGAGCGCCGCCATGCTCCGCCCCGATAGCGGGTTGACGATAAACATATGCGACGTCGCCGGGTTTACCTGCATAGGAATAGCCTGGGAGCCCCGCTCTAGTTTGAGCAACGCGTTAACGAGCCCATCAGGCCGCCCGGCAATCTTAGCGCCCGCGGCGTCGGCGCCGTACTCCCGCGAACGAGATATCGCCATCTGGACCACCATCGCCGCCAACGGCATAACGATAACCGTGACCAGCACCCCGACGATACCGAGCGGATTGTCTCTGTCGTCTCCGCCGCCGAATATAAGACTCCACTGGGCGACATTGGCGATAGCGCTGATCGCGCCGGCCATCATCGCGGCCATCGAGCCTACCAGAATGTCCCGGTTCTTTATGTGGGCCAGCTCATGCGCGAGCACGCCCTCGATCTCATCGCGCGAGAGCAAACTCAACAGGCCGTCGGTCACGGCAACTACCGCTTTTTCCTCATTGCGGCCGGTCGCGAAGGCGTTCGGCTGCGGTGACGGCGTCTTGTACAGACGCGGCATCGGCATGCCGGCCCGTAGTGAGAGATTGCGCATCATTGAGTAGAGTTCGGGTGCTTCGGCCTCGGTGACCGGTTGGGAGCGCGTCATCTTGATGGCCATCTTGTCGCTCCACCAATAGCTCGAAAAGTTCATCGCTATCGCGAAGACGAGCATGACCAGCATCAACGAGTTTCCGCCGATAAACTTTCCGGTTGTGACGAGAAGAACCGTGAGCGTTCCCATAAGAAGCCAGGTTCTAAAGTTGTTCATTTTTTTACCTCCAATATAGTATACAAGCTAATTTTACACTGATTCACGGGCTCCCGCAATAATCAATCCCCGGCGCCGCGCCCGCTCGCTGCGGCGACCGATCTTCTTCCGCGATACGCACAGGCCCGGCGCGGAACATCAGGGTTGTGAGCAGCTAAACTTTGCGCTATAGTAAAAAGGTTCTTCATCTTCGGAGGTTAAATGAAAGTTGGAATCATCGGCCTGTCCAGGGCCGGCAAGACTACGGTATTCAATGCCATAACGGGCTCGACGGCACAGACGGGCTCCTTCGGGGCCAAAAAGGCGAACCTTGCCGTCATCAAGGTGCCGGACGAGCGCGTAACGCACCTAAGTAACGTCTATAAACCGAAAAAAACCACCTTCGCGGAGATCGCTTTTGTCGATGTTCCCGGCGGCGACGAGGGCTCGCGAGCCGCGCTCGGCGGCACCCAAACCATCGACCTCATCAAAGGGGTCGACACCCTCGCTATCGTGGTGCGCGCCTTCAACGACAGCTCATACGCTACCGAGGTCGCCGACCCGCTCGCCGAATTCGAACAGGTTCTAGGGGAACTCGTCGTGCTCGACCTTATAGTCCTTGAGAAGAAGCTCGAGCGCCTCGACAAAGAGCGGGCCAAAGGCGCCGAATACGAGCTGTTCAGGCGCGCCAAGGAATGGCTGGAGGAAGAGCGGCCCCTGCGCACGCTCGAACTGGGCGAAGCCGAAAAGAAACTGCTGTCGGGCTTTCAGCTCCTGAGCATGAAGCCGGTTCTAGTCCTCGCCAATACCGGCGAGACCGAAAGCGCGGAGCTTGAATCCCTAGCGACGGCTTGCGCCGCCCAAGGCGTGCCGCTGGTCGATTTTTGCGGAGCCATCGAGATGGAGATCGCCGGGATGGACGAGGAGGAGCAGGCCGAGTTCTTGGAAGGCCTGGGGATAGCCGAGTCCGCCAAGAACAAATTTATTCGCGAAGCTTACGCTCTATCGAACCTGATATCCTTCTTGACCGTCGGCGAGGACGAGGTCAGGGCATGGACGGCAAAGAAGCGCTCGCTCGCGCCACAGGCCGGCGGAAAAATCCACTCCGACATCGAGCGCGGGTTTATCCGCGCGGAGGTCGTATCCTTCGACGACTTTGTCGAGCACGGGAGCATCCCCAAGGCCAAAGAGGCCGGCAAAGCGCGCCTCGAGGGCAAAGACTACGTCGTTAAAGACGGGGATATCATCAATTTCCGCTTCAACGTGTAATCCTCGGATTATCGGTCAACCCCGAAAGAGCGCGATTGCGCGCAACACCGTATGGGCGGGCCGCTAAAGGACATACTGCCGGCTCAAGAAGCCCGTTTCTCCTTCCCGCCAAAGCGCTTCTTCACCGCGCACATCGAGCGCCGCAGCACATGCGGCTCGGCGACGAGGTCATTATACCAGTGCGCGTGACGCTCTTTTACGTAGTCGAGGTCGACACAGCCGGAGAACATCGATGAGAGCAGCGCCCGGTTTTCTTTGAACGCAAAGGCGACGAGGTGGCCGGCTATCCCCAGAACAAGCATGACCGCCGCCAGATTATGCAACGTCGCGGCAGCCAACATCGCTCCCGCCGACAGGTCGACACCGGGAAGATTTTTGACGACCTTAATAATGCCGGTCATTGTCGCCAACAGCAAGTTGCCGCCGATAAAAGCATACGCCAGGCGCTGCTCGCCCAGGTATTTGTGGCATGCCGGCCCCTTGCATCGCTTCACCATCGCGACGATGACCTCGACCGACTCCTTGAAGTCACCTCGGCGCGGCAAGATGTCGAACTCGCGGCGCGCCACCATATAGGTAATGTGGTAGACAATCGCAAATATAAGTACCGCGCCGGCGATGTAGTGCGCGGCCAAGGTCACGGCATACTCTCCCGCCCAGGCAAAACCGGGGACCGAGGTGAGGCCGTAGCGTTGATACATCGGCATCTGCCCAAACCCCGTAAATATTAGGGTTAGTGTGGAGAACGCCGTCAGCCAGTGGGCTATGCGATTGTGCAAGCTCTGGCGTTTGATGCGACTCTTTTTGTGCGGTATCGATATGTTCACCTATTTCTCTCCTTTCATAACCCTATAAGCGGCGACGCCCGCGGCGAGCGCGCCGGCTACCGGTGCGACCGCGTAGCTAAGAATCATCCCGTTGCCGGTATCGAGGTAATTTTCCTCCCCCGGCTTCATGCCGGGGATGCCGACGCGCTCCGGTTTCGGGGCCTTTTCTTTCTCAGCCATGATCGCCGCATGAACCTTATCGAACGAGACCGGCGAGACGTAGAAGGTCGAGGTACCGCCGTTCTCTTTATCCCCGTAGATGTGGCCGCCGATCTCCCCGGCTCGCGCTTGCGCCAGCTCGCGCACCTCTTCCTTTTCGCCGAAGACCGCGGCGGCGTTCGGACATGCGTCGACACAGGCCGGGTTTTTGCCCTTTCGAATAAGGTCGATGCACAAATCGCATTTATACATAACACCGCCGCCGATAAGGCCGGGCGCGATTTTCATATAGAGACCGACGCCGGCTTGGCGCTGCGGGATATCCCAAGGACAGACATCGCGGCACTTAGCGCCACCGAAACAGCCATCGTGATCGATGACGACCGCGCCTTCGGCCGTCTTGTCCTGGACTCCGAACGGACAGAGATTGGCGCAGGGCGGATTATCGCAGTGCATGCAGCGACGGGGTACGTTCAGCTCTTTGCCCTCGACCTTTACCGTTTGCACATAGGTCCAGTTGTACGGGGTAAGCTTATCGGTCATCTCCCTCTTTTTGGACCAGTCCTCTTTCTTCCCCGTCGGCCAGTTATCGGGAATCGGCTCCTTCGGGTCGGGGAACCGACCGTTGTTTTTTATCCGGCACGCGCTAACGCAAAGCGGGGTGACCTTGCCCGCGCAGCCGTCACACTTGGTCAAATCGATAAAGGTGCCGAAGCTCTTGCCGTCCGGCGTGCCCGCTTCGGCGATTCCGTTTTTACCGGTCGATAATACCAGTGCGCCGGTAGCTCCGGCCGCGAATGTCCGCTTAATAAAATCCCTTCGTGAAATGTCTTCCATCACGCTCTCCCTCCACACCCTAGATACCCCTGGGGGTATAATATAGAATTTTATACCATGCCGGGGTATGCTTGGTCAATGACAAACTACGGCAGGCTCCTCTTTCCTGTTCGTTTGGTGTGTTGGGCGAACGGATCAACCGCTGCTGAGAAGCCCTAGCGGGGTATCACGAAGAAAACAGGTTGACGACATCGCGGTGTTTACGGGACGGTATGGTTTTCGGGTTCTCGCGCGACCGCGCGTATTTTTACCTGCTTCAGCGGCGGGATGCGCACTGGCCGGCTCTTATCGCAGCTAAGCGCTTCTGGTCTTTCTCGAAGTGGCAGTGCTTGTATTTCTTGTCACTTCCACACCAGCACTTCTCGTTTCTGCCAAGCTCTTGCTCGGGGGGCCGGCTTTTGCCAAACAAATTCTTAAATAAACTCATGTCAACATAATAACATGCTCGCCCAATTAATCAATTTCAATCCCCCGGCAGCTCGTCGAAATCGTGTGTGCTCACAAACTCCTCGCTCGGGAGCGGCTCGGTTTTACTGGTCACCCCGGCTTTGTAAACCAGCAGCCTCAGCCCATACAACACAGGATATCTTTGATATAGAGCGAATAATCACGCATAGATCGCCTCGTTTAAGATTCGCTCTTTTAACTCTTTTCTTATCGCAGGCTTTCTGACCAAATCCACTCTACGGCCCAAGATTCGTCGCAGATATTCTTCAAGCCGTATTAGCTCAAAAAGGTCGGGTAGTTCGTGGAAGTCAACGAGTATGTCAATATCGCTACTTCTTCTTTGCTCACCTTTCGCAAATGAGCCGAAGACGGCAATTTCCTTAACCTTGTATCTATCGTGCAAATATTTCTTCCGTGTCTTTATGATTTCTAGCGCATCATTTACGGTTGCTACCATTTCCCATCCAATCCTTGCTCTTTTCGCTAATGTAATTTTACTATACTCCAAGTTATCGTCAAAAACTTAATTCTGAAATCCCCGTAGCTCCGTTATTTCTTTATCGTTTAACCCTGCTGCCTTCATTTAGAAACTGATTTACTGGTGATGCTATCTTGTGCTATTCCGCTAAATCCTTCTCAACCAGAACATATCTCTTTTACGTCTGGCGACGCATCTCGTTCCTCTGTTAGACGCACAGTAGCCAATTTCATCATCTCCCTTATCCTGTAACAGACTTTTAAAATCTATGCCCCCCAACAAGAAGGATAAACTGTTTCGCGGGGACATATTTTCAAATAATGATAAATGTCATCTGATGTCCTTCTAGAGAAGGGCGTGCGATTTGCCTAGATGGATAAACGCTGACACCCAAAGCCTATTCCTCGTATCCACATCTGAGTTCCTCGTCCGGATCGAGCCTCTATGCAGCCTGGCTCGAAAACGCAATTAGCCCCAGCATTTCTACCAGGGCTTATCGGTGGAGGATAACGGGCTCGAACCGACGGCCTCCTGCGTGCAAGTTCGGTTTTCAGGATTGTCTGATCTTTAACTAAATGGTTTAGCGAACGTCAAAACCGAGAGCTTCATCATCAAACGGCTGATAAGTCAAGACTAGGTCGACTTCATCTTTTGGAACTTCATAAACAGCAGTCACCAGACCATCCTTCCCCGGCTCAATAGGATTCATATTATAAAGACCGCCACGGCCGTTAGTTACTACTCGCGCGTATTCTTCTGCTTCTTTGTTTTCGAGCTTAAGCTCTAAGGGGGCAACTACATGGGGTTTTGAGTCTATGTTCCTAACTTTAAGCGTTACTAATAGATACTCATTACCCTCGGCTGGCACGCCCGTGCTTTCAGGACTTTCTCCGGGCTCACCTTTTTGCAGCAGTGCGGTCGCCTCGGGGGAAGACAGATTATCTGTAGCAGTAACCTTCTCCGCAACGGTCTCAAATTTTTTGTTTTGACCTTTTTCGCCAAGCGGTAACACGGCCACGCTCTCTTCTTTAATCTCAGAGTAGCCTTCATCCGACTCAGTTTGAGAAACTTTTTCTCCCGAGACAGGTTTCACCTCAGCTTTTTGTCCGCAACCGGCAATTGCATAACTTCCAATAATGAGCAATCCTGCCGAGATTATTGAAGCCACTTTCATAAACTCTTTCATAAACTTCACCCCACTGATAAATGAAATACAAACTTGTCTCTGAAAATATTCTTAATAGGATGGTTCCTCAAGATTAATCCCTTGGCAGACAGCTTCAGCGCCGGCCTTTTGCACGATTGAGCCAAAGCAACCGCTTTCATAGCATTTTGTTAAATCATATACTTACCGGAGTGTCTTTGGAAGACATTTCTGAACAGTTCTAGGATAAGGTGATTAAGCTCGGCCTTTAGTGGGAAATGAGCACCTCGCTCAGACCAAAACACAAACCTTCGAACTCATCGAACGGCTGCTTAATCAAGCTAATTCTGCGCGTCAGCACTTCTTAGCGGACAATCTGCTCAAGAGAAGAAGGAATTGCTCTCTATTGTATCTTCGAACCTGGTGTTAGCTAACCGTGAAATAGTCTCCTACCAGCTAAAAGAGCCATTTGAAATGATATCCAAATGGCCCAAAACGACTAATCCTGAGATCTTGTGGAGGATAACGGGCTCGAACCGATGACCTCCTGCGTGCAAGGCAGGCGCTCTACCGAACGTTCTTGAACTACGCCCCCAGATATTCTTATATACTTTTGTTAACCAACTAAGAGCTGGCTCAAATTATATAGGTCAGAACAGCGTGCGCCTGCCCTTCAATCCAAGCATACTATTAATTATTAGACCCTAGTAGAGTCCAAGGCTTTTTAAAAACTACTTTCTTCCCCTGTTTCCTCAACCTCATCCGATATGTTGGCAAAAAAGTCTTCAGATAAGGTGTCAAGGAATTCTTTCGCAGTTTTTAACACTGTAGTGAGCTGACTACCCACACCAGGAAATGTTACCTGGAATTCATCTTTTATGTCCTCGGCATCCGGCGAAACAATGATGACTTTTCGGGTGATGTTATTTCTTAGGGCTTGTTTTAAAATGCCGTTAATATGTTCATCTCTGAAGCTATAGCCCAATGTCAGAATCACTTTAGATTCCAAGGAATATTTTCTCAGTTCATAAGCAAAGAATAGGAATGGGTCGATATATTGCATTTTATAATCGGTTCCAAAAATTAAATCAGGTGTCTCGGGGATGTTTTCAACCCACCGCAAAACATCGCCTTGCTCGAAATCTCTTTCCCAGTCAATAGACCCGTGCAGCTTGTATAAGTAGATACCAGGCTGGTATTCATCCCTTGGTTCAAACCTTCTCCAATCCCAAACCCTAGAACTATCAAAACCTCTCTCCAGGCTACCTTCTTGGGGGGCTGTTTTTTCAAAGCATAAATCATAATTTAGGGAGAAAACTCTTAGCGAATAATTATAGTCTGCTTGTAAATCAAAAAACCGTTTGTAGTAATCAGCGGTCCCATAGTTACCAAGAGATATCCACCTTTTAAGTTGCTCTAGTATCTTTCTTTTAAACCGGTTGACTATTTCCAAGTCATGCCCTGCAATCTCCAAAAGCCTTGGGTTCCAGCTACCTATAAAGGGATAAATGATGCTGTTTTCCTTTTTCTCTAGCTCGCCGAGCACATTAACTAGTCTTTCTATATCAAAATTATTTGAGAACTTGCCAGCTATCCCATCTGCATACAATACAGCGCTCTTAACATAGTTGTATATCTTGAAGAACTCTTGCCACTCATGATTATTATCAATTAAGCCCTCAAGGTTACCAATCATTTGCTTTGAGGCTGGTATGCCAGCATCACAACTACAGCCAGCACCAATTAATATTAATAGTTCGTCTTCTCTAAACATGCTCTCCCTCGCTAGAGAAACCACGGTTTAAATGTACTTTCAATCCCCGTTATCTCCTCCGGGAATTGTTTTAAGAACCCCGCAATTAACTGGCAATAATAAATTGATACAGGAAGACTCTTGGCATTGAACCCTCGCCAGTTTGCGCCAGAGAGATTCAAAACATCCTGCAAATATTTAACCCTATCGGCTTCGCCTAGGCTTTCATTGTTGCTCCAGTAGAATTCTATATATGTGGGTCCCGGTGGCATTTTATGAATGGCTTCCTTGTGGTATTGAAGGCCCTCAAACCATACCAAGTAGCTTTTTTGGCGACCACCCGATAGAAGCACGTAACTGCTTTCATATGGTACAAGGCTGTTCGTATGGGCAAACCCGAAGAACTTATTGTCAGAATTAATTCGGAGAACTACAAAATCGATTTCCGATATCCCTTCTTCTTCAACATAGCTATTGATTGCTTGGTAAATGGCTGTAAGTTCTTTTGTTCTAATTTTAAAAGGGATGTGGAGGACATATTTGGTGTAACTTTCACCTAGGAATTCTTTGATTGTCTTTACGATGTTTTCTTTTAGTTGATTTAGATAATCTGTCTCCTCTGCGGAATTTCCAAGAACATTTATTCTCTTATAGATTCCACTCGAATCCGTACAAACCGAATATGCAAAATACTTCACTATCGTATCGTTTTGCTTTTGGTGAGATTGACCTATACCAAAGATTAAACTCTTTTCGTGACTAGGAGAAACCTTCCAAGCCTTTCCGCCCAGTTTAGAGAAAATCTGCAGAGCAATATTCGACACAGACCATTTTAATGATTCCTTTTTTCTAATAAGCTGGCTGGTTACTACCTGCAGGGGAAGGTTTTGCTTTAAAAGATTATACTTCATGAAGTAATAAGTATCTTCATCGTCTTGGTTGCCAATAAGTATCGGCACGAGTAAAGAATCACCGATATCGGTTTTTAGTGCCTGAAGTCTTTCAACTATATTACGAAGGCTTTCCCTGGTATAATCTGGAATCTCGCCTCTTCTTGTGCCTGCGATTTTCAGCTTAAAGGTCTTCTCTAAGCCATTAAACTGAACGCCATAAAGCTCTCCCTTTAGGGCCTTCAATAAATCATCTGCTAAATATTTGTCAGCTGAACGATATATTAACGCCAGCACTATATTCTCATCAATGGCTTCTAGGGGACCATTACTGGTTAAACCTCTGAATTGAGAAATATCACTCTTTCCGTTGCCGAATATATAGGTTTTAGCTTTTAGTCTCTCGACAGGGAGTTCTTCAGGGGTTCGCGAGATACTTAGGCTTGTTCCATTGTTTTGTATAGCGAGAGGAAAAAGCTTATCGTTAAATACCTGCAAGAACGCCTGTATTTTTTGATATTTATCTATATAATAATTCCTGTTGCTTCTGAAGTTGCGATCCAGACTCAAACTCAGCTGTTGCACATCCCTCGAAAAAGGCACATCTGTTTTTTTTCGAAACTTGAAATCAAGCAAGAAACCAAATTTTCCCTTCGGTGTTAAGTAGAAAGGCTCAACCCACACACCGCTCTGCCCTTGCGGATAGTCTTTTAACACAAAAAAGATGTTCCGCCTGAACTCTTTCTGGGGTAGAACGTAAAGGTTTTCAGATAAAGTGGCTATAGCTTTCTTTACGAGTAGATAATATAAGAAATGCTGTGTTAGTTTGCGATTGTAGTCTGGTTTACAGGTGAACTCTTCGAGCTCTTCTTTTGGCTCAAAGGATATCCAGTAATCCATACGTTGTTCTTGGTCGCTGGTTATTGGTAAGGAATTACGATAAAGACCTGCGATGGTGTCTGCTTTTTCCTCACCCCTATATCCTTTTCTCCATATTTTGAACGCGAACTCTTGTGAAGTGAGAGCGTAAAAGTTCAACCTTATTTGCTCTTCGTTTTTCATATTCCTCGGAACCCTAGAGTACACTTATCAATACTTCATATGTCCTGGTAATTACAGGATACCTAAATCCTTTTCTCTGCGCAAATTAACCGACCCTATGGTTATAGAGAAAAAAGGGGGCTTGGATTGCTTATGGATAATCATGCCTCCTCCTAAGGCAGTGGCTGGGTCCGCAGTCTTATCAATCCCGAGCTGGTTATCACAGTCTGCCCCATGCTAATCATCACCAAAGATTTCTTCCTGGGCAGATAATGTTCTACCCTCGGGCGTTGCAAATACAATGGCAACCTTAAATGGCTGGGCATCGACATCGCTGATGCCATACTTTTCTTTGGTGCTTTTCGGCATGCTAAGCTCCGCGTAATAGATGCGAATTTCGTACACGCCGCCCTCGTGGGGCACATGCTCTCTCAGTACGTAATCGTCAGCATTGATGTGCCTCGTTTGACCATACGCTTTTATCCACGTATCGTGAGGCAAATAGGCGTATATATAAATCTCGAGCGATACCTCACCATCACTTATGGTAGGCTTGCCACCTTCATCCTTTAACGCAAAATCAACATCAATGTATCCTTCGGGTTCTGGCGAGGTGCCCATTGAGATTATCTCGATGTTTTCAGCGGGTGAGGCGGATTTGTTGGCAGATAGTGGCTTGTATGTTAAGGGTGGCTGGGCTTCCGTTGTCGGTGGAGATGCTTCGCTGGATGATACTGTAGTATCGGGAAGCTCAATCTCTGCGGGCTTATTCTGATGACTCGTGATAGTAGTCTTTGACTGTCGAGGCTTATATCCTGGCAGACGACCTGCTTGGTATAAATGCGGCAATACCACTCCGATTAGTAGGACAATTAAAACTGATAGCGTTTTAATAGCAAAACGCCGCTCGTAAGAATCATCACCGCTATCCTTCATAGCATCTCCTTTCTGTCCAAATTCGGCCAACATTTAGTATTGTTTAAAGCCAAACCTCAGTTATTACGCTTTATTCAGCCAACTAAGATTTTGGGCATTAGTTAATCGAGATTTTGCTAGTTCAGTTTATCTTTGCCCAGGCACACAATCTTTGAGGCCTCGGCTCTTGTAACCGCTTGCTCTGGCCTAAAACTACCGTCAAGATAACCCCCGACAATGGAATTGTTTCTTGCAGTTAAAACATAGCGATATGCCCAGTGAGAGGTCGATATATCGCTAAAGCTACCCCCCGAGGTGCCTACGGAGAGATTGCTGGCCGTAACTATGATTTTGCTTATCTCAGCCCTGGTTATTCGCTCTGTCGGCTTAAAGGACCCGTCGGGATAACCGCTAATTACTCCAAGCTCTTTGGCTTTTTCTACATAGCCTGATGACCAACCAACACTAACATCTTTAAAGTAGCCTTTGTATGATGCCCCAGGGCTCTCTCCAAGGGCAATTATTATGACTTTTGCAAATTCAGCTCTTGTCATGGGATTATTGGGCTTAAAGGTGCTATCTGGAAATCCGCTAATAATGCCATTTGAGGCTAGCTCTTGAATATAAGAAAAATACCAATCTGTTGTGTTGACGTCACGAAAATCAAAGAGAAGCTTTGCCGATACTGCTTCACTGGCAACACTCTCGCTTCCAGTAGTATCGAGGGCTTTTATTCCGTAATAATAAGTAGTGTTTTGCATAACATGGGTATCCACAAAGGATGTCTTTGTTATAGGCTCCCAGTTAATTCTTGAGCCAGTCTCAGTCGATGAAGTTGAGCGGTAAATGTTATAGCCTGCAATATCATCTTCAGTGTTTGCGCTCCAAGACAATGTTATAGTTTTGCTGTCTGCTTTTGCCTGCAACCCTTGGGGCTTTGCTGGAGGCTCTGGATTGACTTGGGTATAGATGTATAGGTTGGAGCCATTTGCCATAGCAATGTCGGTTCTTCCATCTCCATTGAAATCTCCTGCAGCAAGATACCCTGCACCGAACCCTAATATCTTTTGTGATAATGAAAGTGTGCGGTTCGAGCCCTGGGTAAACACTAAAAGGTTTCCATTATTAGCACTCCAATTATCCATATTTGCAACCATAATTACTACATCGCTTAATCCATCTGAGTTAAAATCAGCAACCACAGGATTCGAAAAACTATTATAGCCGCTTGGCTCAAGGTCATATCGGTTGATTAACCCTTGAGAATAGACATGAAGTCCTTGGGGATCTGAAGATAATATTTCTGCCACACCATCTGAATTTACATCGCCCGCAGCAAGGCTTACCGAAGACATTCGGCTCCAATCGCCAAGCTGTAATTCCTCTGCAAGATAGCTCCCATCATCTTGCCGGTAGCAAATCCAGGTCCTTGAGCTTACACCGCGCGAAGCTATCAGAATCTCCGCTTTGCCGTCGCCGTTAACATCGGCGACATCCAATCTATCGCCATCATAATATGTGATTTCAATTGAGTTCCTGTCTAGCGTGCCATCGGCCTTCTGCAAAAAAGCACTGGTGCCACTAGTCCAATAACCACCGGTAATAACAAGATCTTTTCTTCCATCATTATTAACATCTGCAATCTTTACATCATTGCCACCCATTTTGATAGGCTCAAGCTTGTCAAACGTACCATCAACATGCTGAATAAAGACTGCACACTCGTCAGCACCAACAACAGCAATATCGTCCCTACCGTCACTATTGATATCTCCAGATGTGATAGCTCTGCCGTTAACCGCAAATATAAGCTTAGAGTGTAATTTCCTGTCAGTGCCCTGAACCAGTATAATAAGCGAGCTGTCGGTAAGAACCGCTAAGTCTGTACGGCCATCACCGTTGTAACCACCAGCTGCAATTGCCTTAATCTGCCCAGATAATTTATACTCTACGGGTCTATTTAGCAGGTTCTGAGATGATGATAGAGCAATCGCTGGCGACACAGTAAAGATTAATAGGAAGATAACAACACACACGGATAAGCATTTCATGTTTGCCTCCTAAGCAAGGGATTTCTCTACAATTATAGTTTATGCCCGATCAATAAATCAACAATTAGTAAAGTCGTTGCTCAACATATAAACCCATTGCTACGTTGGCTTAAACAGCTTTAACTAACGGAGCAGGATAAACCATGTCTATAGATAAAAGATTACGGGAAAGACGTGCGGCCTTGGGTCTTACCCAAAAAGAGTTAGCGAAAAAGGTGAACGTTTCTGAACAGCTAATCAGCCTTTGGGAGCTTGACCGAAGATCTCCTTCAGCGACAAAACTTGCTGAGCTATCAGACGCCCTAGGTATTACAACGGATTTTTTGATTAAGGGCATGGAAAGTGAACTGGTTTGTGATATTGAGCTTGCCATCCGTTCCAGTGACCTCTCATCAGAAGCTAGAGACGCGCTTCTAAAAGTCGCAAATCTCTTGAAAGAAAAATAGGCTCGATGTGTATTTAACATGGAGCCCGCTAATAACCCCGGCATTGCTCTTTTCCTCCCTTCAGATTGTCAGCCAAGGACTAACGCCAGTCTCCAAAATAACGAATACTATCCTATTCGTTATGCAGCGCCATTATCCCTTCTGTGAAAATGGGGCCATCGGGAACGATTCTATTTTATTAGCATCGGAAGTCTTGCGAACACTGGAACAGTCGTTTAATTATTGACGTCCTCTTTTGGCTTTTAGCCAGCGCTATTTAATATAAGCCCCTTTCTACGCTTGAGCTGATAAAGCTTGTTAGAGCCAATCCTAGGACTGTTTGCACAAAGATATGGGAGAGCTGGCGGTCTAAGCGAAATATGTCGGTATTTGGGGCTGGCGATTTATGGTTCGACTGATTAATCCATTGAACTGCAAATGAATATATTTCTGAGAACGGGTTGATTTGTCATTTCAGGCAGTGCTTCTTCCCAGCTTCCTGAAATATATAGCTTTACCTGCTAAGACATAACAAATAAAGGAAATATTAACCTCTAGTCTATTCCTCATCTAAATCGCTGTTCATAGTACAATTTGGATCTTTGGTCGATTAATAATGAATTCCCATCTCATCTAGCCCCTAAAGAGTCTGGCATCTATTAAAATAAATATGGGCCGAGGAGTTGTCGCTATTAGTTGCTCGGGCTTATGTTTTACTCAGAGTTATTGCTGGTTCATTTTTATACAGATCCGCCATAATGCTCAATTTCCTTACGCATCCTCTAAGAGCGATATTTTTCATACCATACCCTTTGATATTTGGTTGGCCGACGTTCTTTTAAAGAACTAGCTCCCGACTAATTCCCGACTGGTTCTTCCTAAAATAAGCTTATCTACCAGGCGATATGGTTAACTGGGTCGCTAGACCCATAGGGTACAACAAAAAATATTTCTAAAAACTTATCTATTCGATTTTGCCTATGTCGGCCTTAGATGAGGTAAAAACCTATCCGGTCTTTTCAGTAAAGCATCCAATAATGCAGTATTTACTATGATTTCTGTATTCTCGATTCTATATATCATATGCCTGCTATGAAAAATTCATTGGCTTATCGGTAGTTGACCCCACTGAATTTTTCATTATTATCCCCAATCTTATATCCAGTAAGCCCCATATGGATTTTAATATGTTTGTCCCGGAAAGTAATTATCAAGTAGATACCGCTTGAAATAATTACCATACTAAAGAATTCATCCTCTTTTGTGGGAATAACCTTCAAAGCTGGAATACCTTTTATGTTTTCTAGTAAATGTAGAGGTCTATAATTTATTCGGTAAGCGCTATCCCTTATATTTCAATAAATCCTCCATTTAATAGGTGTTTTAGGTTTTGGTATTTTGTACAACAACCGATTTTAAGACACCTTTAGGGTATCTGATTGCAAGATTAGATGGTTGTCGTTTACGATAATTATTGTTTTAATAGATGACCAAGCAGCTTGGTTTCAAAAAACCAGACTCTATCTACCCTATAATCAACTCAGCATATTTACCTTGCTAATATAGTGAGTCGCTAGCTCAAAAGGTAAGTAAAAATATTTTTTGCTATACCTAGAGAACTAGCGACCCAGTTAGGTGTTTTACCTGATAAATGGCTAAATATGGGGGAGAACTAGTTGGGGTCCAGTATGGAGCTAGTTCGCTCTTGAGCCCATATCACACCCCTGATTATTGTTCTGAGACTCCATAAAACGAGTTTCAAGTTCTTCGGGAGTAAGCAGGGGTGATGCTATATCTTCAATCCCCTTTACAAATCTGTATTGATACAGCTTGCCGGCTCTACCCTCAACAACTTCTAGGCATCCCGCGTCAACCGCCTCATCTATGAATTGTTTTGCATAGTTCTTTCTCCAGCCGAGTTTTTCGCAGAGTAAAGGGCGTGTAACATAGCCTCTCTTTCCATGCCCAAGCACCTTCCAAATGCTTTCAGCTGCATTAACCAGCTCCTCACCCTTTTGAGAGACACGCTTCATAAGGGTTTGGTTTATTACGCTGCCTGCAAGGCTATAGGCAATTTCATAGTCCTTTATGGAGGCCACAACATACTCTTGGCCCTCTACGGTTTGGTGCTCGCGCTGGTATTGATGAAAAAATGCAGAAGCCGCGATTAAGGTTAAAAACCGGTCGTGGTCTCTTCGGGCGCGAGGCAGTTTAGTGGGAAATTCTATAAGCCCTGCGAATGGCATGACTACCTCAAACCCCCGCAATAGGCGCTGTGCGTTTTGAAATGCAGCGACAAGCGCTTGAATGTTATCTTGAGGCTGTGTTTTTTGTATGTACTGCTGGCGCTGCAAATCAAGAACTCGCGCAGTATGCGCAGATGAATCGTCAGTGCTAACAATAAATACTCTTGTTGAGTTTTCATCATGCAAAGAGCCCTCCGTCGTAGTCACTATAAAGGAAAGTGGACCCTCGACCCTTTTTTCATCGGTTGTGATATTTCCCGTCCCTTCATTTTTAATAGGGACAAGCAAAGATACTCCGCCTTCACTTTGCATTGTTCTTATCGTGTAGTCGCTCTCCTCGGAGCCATGCCGCTCGGCGATAATTAGAACCTTGTGCTTTAGGTTTTTGCTAGGCAGATAATAAAGAGCGTTCTTGGTTACCCTCGATACATCCTTTATAGCCTCTGGCGGAAATAGTTTGCTAACCGAATAAACTACATAGCTTTTCCCGGTCGAAGCCTGCCCAGTTACAACGACATTGATGGGCTTCTTAAAAAGGCGCGAGACCATGGCGAGAAAAAGCATTAGTTTCAAAGGTATTTCATCGACGCATCCAAGCCTCCAAAGCACCTCCAACACTTTATCAAGTAGATCCGGTGATTTTAAAAGCTCTATCGCTTCAGCTTTTTCGCTCTCTGTTAGGACAATCTCGGGCTCCGGGTCAGCGCTTGATTCGATGTCCTGGATTGAAAAAGCATCAACTTCTTTCCCTAGTACCCTTATCCCAAGCTTTAGCTTGGCGCTGGCCTTCTTAAGATAGGCTTCGCGCTCGACGCCCTGCAAGGTGCTTAATAGCGGCACAAGCTGGGTGCGTATTGCTTCAACCTTATCGGCATCTGAGAGGCTCTCTATTTCGCTAAGCAGGACATCAAACCATGGCTTAGCGCTCTTAAAAAGTTCGGCAAATTCAGCCTCTTTGCCTTCCATGAAAAGATCGCTGACATCCTTACCATCTGGAAGCGCAGCTACATATGCCTTTATCCCTAGCTTTTGACATATGCTTTTGTATGCTTCCTGGCCAGCCTTATCACCGTCAAGACATACATAGACTTTCTTAACATGATTAAATTTCGATAACCACTCGTCTTTTAGATTGGTTCCGACTAAAGCGGCAGAGTGGTATCCAGCTTGCTCTAAGCTTAAGCAATCAAACGAACCTTCAACCAGAATTATTTTGCTGTGCCTTAACGCAGCTTCATTAAAAAGGTGATGTCTCTCTCCTGTTAGGTTGAGATATTTGGGGCCGCTATCATCAAGATTGCGACCAATCATATTGACCGTCTCACCTCTAGCAAGATAGGAAAAGACAATATGATTAGTAAAGTAATCTATATATTGCCCGTCGCTCTGCTTCTTTATTACACCTGTCTCAGCAGCCAGGTCAAGGTCAACACCTTTGCTCTTTAAATAATCGACCAACCCACCGTCTGCATATCCTATCCTAAATTTCTCAAGAAATTCTTTGTCTATTTTTCTTTCTTTTGTGCAATACTCCAAGGCTTTGCCTTCTAAGTTTCTGGCATAGTAATCTGCAGTAAGTTCTAAAATGTTTCTTCTTTGCCAGTACTTGTTGTCGGGCTCTGAATCGCCAAACCGCTCAGGCATTGGCATGCCTGCCCGTTTCGCCAGATAACGAACAGCATCCAAGAAACTTAATCCCTCATGATCCATGATAAAGCTGACAACATCACCATGCTTTCTGCACCCAAAGCAGTGAAAATGATCCTCATAAACTGTAAAGGACGGCTTGGTGTCTGGATGAAAGAGGCATATGCCTTGAAAAGCGCTGCCAACCTGCTTTAATTTAATGTGTTCTCCAACTACATCCACTATGTTGTTTTCTAATTTAATTCTATCTACAAAATCTCTAAATTTTATTTCCACGTTTACAACCTCCAATTCAGGCTATTTTTCTACAATTGTGACTACATTTCGAACTTCAACTGAAATAAAGTAAAATTAAAGAAGCCTGGGGCCACATGTCGTGACCCCTCTGGCATACCACTCCCGGGCTAAGGGCCTGCAAAACCAGATGCCCGGGAGTTCTTTTCTGCTTGCTCGATCTTTTCTTTCTCACCTCCTTCTTTGTCCTTTTGAACAGAAACATCGACCGTCTCTCTTAGCATCGCATTGGCCAATATAGACGCGGTTATTCTGTAGGCCTCATGTTGCTCCTCGCTTTGTTCCATCACTGCCTCCTTTCGTGAAATGCTTCCTGGGCGATGGTGTACAAGCCCGGCTACCAGGAGCGATGCTGCAAGGTTGTTTGCGCCTATTTATTTCTTGCTGCGCTTTTTTCTGCAAAACCGCTCTTTCGCCGCCAGAATCCTTGCTTCTAAAACAGGATCTATATCATCGAACGTTTCTGGAATTTCGATTTTTGATTTGATAGCCAGAAAGATGAGGGCACCGAGGCGCGTTGTTTTCTTGAGCCGTGCCATAAAGTCAAATACATCTCCGTTCGAAGGGCACGAAAAGCACCAAAACTGGTTTGGACTGTCCTTATAGACTTTGAGACTAGCGTATGAATCTCTGTGAAAACAGCAATACGTTTTCCATAGATCAAGGTATTCCGACATAGGACTTCTGCCATACTTACTGATGGTATCAACAAGTGGGTTGGCATCGGCTACTTGTTTGACAAATTCACCGAATCTCATGATTATCACCTCCTTTGCAATAACTACTTGAGAAACCTGTGATTTACTTACCGATATTGAATTGTCAAAGAACAGCTATCCAGGACCTTGCATTGGATTTAGGCAAGGCTTAACTAAGGACTTGGTATCTGGTTTTTTGGCACAAACCAAGTGCAGATAGTTAAAATGCCTAAGGTTAAAAGTTGCATTTAAATAAAAGGGGGTTTTGTTTTTTTACTTTTCGAGGTAAACTTAGAGGCGAAGAGACCTAATATTCTTCGCTTGAAAGCCTCTGGAGTCCGGCAAGATTACGGAGGCTTTTCCTATTTTCACCGCACGAAAGCATATGCTATCTATCACTCCTTCCGTTTCGTTAGTTGTTTTGCCATCCACAAGGATTATAACCCAATAAAATCAAAAACTAAGAAATATATCGCACATTTACTGTTAATAATAGTGTGTGCAAATTTGGTTTAATCTGTTATCGTTACAACAACAGACTTTTTATCAAGGAGAAGCAAGTGGATGACGATGAAGTAACGCTGGATTTCTTTGACTACTTCGACTTAATCGACCGAGAGCAAGGCTATCCAGAAAAAAAGCTTAAGAAAAACAAGTACTATGAGTCTCTCCTGAAGTTTGATGTGGCTAACCAGACAGAGCTTGAAAGGTTTATATTCGAGCACTACCCATACTTCATTAATATCCCTACCGGTGAAACCAGCGCCTCCTCTCAGGTTAAATGGCTAACCATGGTGCGCGTTGAACTCGATTGGCTAAAAGAGCTGGACGTAAACGTAGGTACTTTTGCTGAGGAACTCCTTTCTAGAAACTTCTACGTCAAACAAAGAATTGCGGGCTATCACCACCCCACAAACGAAGAAATTATGAAGTTCAACAAATCATACGATAGGCTAAGACGTGAAGAGCTGTCACCAGAGAGCAAGGAGCCTTTTTGTCGGCATTTTAGCAAAGGTGCGACAGAAGCATTCTTCGGACCAAAATTGAAGCACACGATATTCCTTACTCATAAAGAATATATAAATATTATTGGTCAAACTATCGAGCGCTTCAAATACCTAGCAGATATCGCTGCCGATTTTTCAGATAAGCTTTACTTCCATGGCCAGCGTGACTCAAATGTCGGACCCTTTCTACAGCCACACATAGAGGGAACAATGCTTATCAGAACGATAAGCGCTTATCTTGAAAGGGTCTCCCCTTGTCTGGTTGAAGTCTTTACGCCTGTGGATATTACCAAGAAAATCAAGCGACCCAAAGATATAATTGTTGGTGAATTCGCTCACCGCTTTATCTTGCCGGAATTTGTAACAAGCGATGGCAAACATAACGGGTATCTTTATTTTCACACCAAAGATAGCTATTTTAGGGTGCACGGCGTTGACTTTATACTTCAAGCCTATTTCGAACTATACGATGCCTTTCGAACAAAAAGACCTTTTATAAAATGCTTAGTGTGCGATAAGCCCTTTCAGCGCGGTATGAAGACAAAATACTGCGGCCAAACATGCCAAGATGCTGCCAGAAGCAAATATATGCAAGAGCGATATGGTAGCAAGGAGTATAGGGAAATAAGGAAAAACTGGCCAAGCTACCCTGAGCCCAAGAAAAAAAACAAGAAAGGTAAGGATTGAAGCCTACCTATCAAGAGACCTTTTGTGGGTCTCTTTTTTACCGCAAAATTTGCACACATTAAAAATACTTTTCATTGTGCAAGATACGGCGTAAACTTATTCTTATGAATAAGTTAGCCACTCTTAGCAAACCAAAACGAGCGGCAGGTTATGTGCGCGTTAGCAAGGAGAACGAAGAGAGCGGCATTTCCCCTGACGTTCAAATAGAAAAGATTAAAGAGCGCTGCTCCAAAGAGGGCTGGCCGCTCGTTGAAGTGTTCCGAGACATCGACTTCTCCGGAAGAACTACCAATCGTCCTGCTTACCAGGAAATGATGGGGCGCCTGAATGAATTTGACGTCGTCTTGGTCTATAAGCTCAGCCGATTTGGCAGGCGCTTGCGCGATATCTTCAATGACATTGCCACGCTTGAGCAAAACGGCGTTGACTTTGTCTCGACATCAGAGGAGTTTGACACATCAGCTCAAGGCCAACTTTACCGGGGAATGACGGCGCTTATCAGCCAATTTTATTCCGATTTGATGAGCGACTACACCAAAGACAACCAGCGCCACTTAGTTAAAAACGGCAGATGGAGAGGTGGTAATGAGCCCTATGGGTTTAAGGCTGATAAAGAAAAGCGCCAGCTCGTGCCTCACCCAAAAGAAGCCAAGGTTGTAAAAAGGGTCGTGCGAGAATATTTAGATGGCACAACGCTTCGCCAAATCGCCTTTGCCTTGAACCGTGAAGGCATACCCACCAAGATGGGCGCTGAGTGGACCAATACCGCTCTCAGAAGAGTCTTGCGCTCGCCGCACCTAATCGGCAAAACCCCGCTCAATGGGGAGCTTCTCGGTGAGCATAAAGGCATTATAAACATTGATACCTGGGAGAAGGTGCAAGCAAAGCTAAGGGAAAACAGCAGACTGCCGGCGCAGACCATCTCTGCTAAAAATGCGCTATCCGGCCTTATTAAATGCTCAAGCTGTAATGGCACCATGACCCGGTTTCACTCTTTTAAACGAGGCAAGAAATGCCTTATATATATCTGTCGCAATCGCCAGTATAAAAATACCTGCCCCAACGGAAACAACATCCGGGTGCATATTGTCGAAGGCGTTGTCGAAGAGGCACTATTTGCCCGGATAAACCTTGGCAGGCTAAACAGCATGGTAAACCAAGAAGCCGCAAAAATCACCCCGAAAGAACAGGGTGCCATCAGCAAACTAAAACGCAAAAAATCAAGCCTTGAATCACAACAAAAGCGACTGACCAACGCTATAGCCATGATGCCTAATAAACCCATTGAGCCACTGCTTCAGAGGCTCTGTGAGATTGAAGAGGAATTAGAAATGATTGGCAGGAACCTTGAGGTTGAACAAGACCGCATCAAACTTCGCAACCTTGAGCAAGAAAAATTAAAGGGCAGCTACGAGCTTATGCTTGATGCCAAGAAAATCTGGCCTCAGCTTACCCCGCAGGAGAAAAACCAGATTTACCGGCTCTTTATCGATGAAATCATTATTGAAAAAGGCATTGGGCCTGCGCGTGTAAGGATAAGGTGGAAAATCTAGCATGGATAGTGAAAAGGTACCCCGTAATGGTGAGGGCAAGATTAAATACATACAGAAACTATCGCTCTCGGTGCTAAGAGAGAACACCGCCACCCGCTATCAGGAGATTTCAGGTCCTGAAGATGTTTACAAGCTGCCCTTCGTGCAAGAGCTCGCCTTCCTGGATAGAGAGAGCTTCATCTGTATCCACCTGAATACAAAGCACCGGGCTATCTCCTATGAAGTCGTCTCTATCGGGAGCCTAAATTCATCGGTGGTTCATCCCAGGGAGATTTTCAAGGGAGCTATTTTGGCCAATGCGGCCGCCGTTATACTATGCCATAACCACCCCAGTGGAGACCCAACCCCATCGGTAGAAGATGTTGTCGTTACGGGAAGAATCAGAGATGCCGGAAAGATAGTCGGCATTGAGGTGCTTGACCATATAGTTGTCGGAGAAAAGTCGTTTGCCAGCCTGAAGGAGCAGGAGTGGATGTAGCCATACATCATTTATTTAGATTTCCCCTTTTGCTTATTAGCCACAACTCGCTCAATTGCCGCCAATACATCGTCCTCGTTTTTACATCCGTCTATGTCAAAGCCAGATGCTAATCCAAAGCGCACAAATGCTCGTACCAGCTCAGTATTAGCAAGCTTTTTGCCGCCTGTAACCTTAGCCTTAAGGCTTAGATCCTCAAGTTCCTCGACCATATCTGGCGGCACAGTGATTGGGATACGTAGGTAATCTGCTTTTTTAGTCATAATAATTACGCCTTTGCATCTTTGTGCATATATATTTCACCGACTGTATGCAAACTCCTGCTTGCAGGAACAATTTATTATATACAAACATGTGTTCGCTGTTATATCATAGGAGCTGCCCACTAAGTGAAAGGATTATCCTATGCCAGGTATGCGAATCTTCGGTGGTCACTCTATATCAACAGGAGCAAAGAAGGAAGAAATCCTAAAGCAGGGTGAGAAAATTGATGGCGACCTTGCAACTGGAAAACGAATTCTTGCAGACCTCACTAGAGAAGAGAAAAAGTTACTTATAGAAATACTCAAGAGTAGTTTAAGGCACTTCCCAGTTGTTGGTAAGTGGCAATATTGGCAAGAGGGGTGCGTGACATTTCAAGCGAAGCATAGAGGTCTCGCCCCTGCTGTCGGTTCCTGCTCTCGGTCTCAATCAGCCACCTATTTCTTACACAGGCTCTGCTTAACTATTCCGATCTCTTAAAGACGTAGTCGACTTAAGTCAGGACTAGTGGACGGAAGCCTCAAGGCAAGGTTTGCTTTGCTACATCGGACAACGCCGCTTAAACGACAATTAGATATGTCGACAGCGGTTTAGGCTAAAGCGGTTTATCACCTAAGAATTGCGCTTTGCTGTCCAAAACAACCCGGCCAGTTCTATCAACCATGAAATCCATACAAACATTAACACTATGCATACTGCTTAATGGGTCGTCATACTATAAGCGCTTTTCAGCGACAATTAGATTACTGTCTTATAATAAAGGGATGTGTTCTCAGCTTTGACTTAATTCAAAGTAGTAGCTCGTCTGAACAGTCAGTTTATTTAAATTGCAATTGCTTGTATAATAGGTTTAACTCTCAATTTCTATGAAAAGATATATACAAATCGATGCGCTTTTTAGTCACAATAGTAGACTTAAATGAGGAGGCAATAATTGAGATTACCACACCCGATTCCATATCAAGGAAGTAAAAGAAATCTCGCACCATTCATACTGGACCATTTTCCGTCAGGCATTAAGACTTTGATTGAACCGTTTGCTGGATCGGCAGCGATAACTATAGCTGCTGCTGCATATAGTAAATGTAATAGTTTTTTTATCAATGATATAAACAGGCCCTTAATGATGCTCTTCGATGAGATAATAAATCATCCAGAAAGAATTGCTGCTAATTATGAAAAGCTTTGGAATGAACAGCTGGGGCAAGAACGCGATTTTTATAAGCTTGTTCGAGATAAGTTCAATGCCACGCAGAGGGCAGACTACTTTCTTTATCTATTGGCCCGTTGTGTAAAGGCTTCAATAAGGTATAACTCAAATGGTGAGTTTAACCAGAGTCCTGATAACCGAAGGAAGGGCAGAAACCCTATTAATATGCGACAAAATATTCTTAACGTATCTCGTCTATTAAAAAGTAGGATAAAGATAAATTCCTTGGATTACCAAGAAGTATTAAGACAATCCACGAAACACGACCTTGTTTACATGGACCCACCATATCAAGGCACTTGTGGGAATCGTGACTCACGTTATTATGCGGGTATAGATTTTCCTGAATTCGTTTCGGCCTTGCGTGACTTGGTCGAGCGTGAAATATCGTTTATCATAAGCTATGATGGAAGAACCGGCGACAAGATGCATGGCGAGTTGTTGCCAGAGGCACTTAATTTACACCGTATTGAGGTAAATGTGGGGCGCTCGTCTCAGGCCACGCTTTTAGGTAGAGACCATGTGTCTTATGAATCGCTTTATTTATCGCCTGCTCTTCTAAAGAGCCTTGATAGTTCTATCCGTAAGTCGGCTACATTAAGTATCGCATTAAATAACCACCAATTGTCTATTATATAGGTGCTCTTATATGAAAGAATTACCTTCAGAGTTCATGGCGTTATTGGGGTCAATCACCAATAAGCGAGCAAGAGTTGTGATTGACCATATTCTCAAGCACGGTTTTATAACTACAGAGGATTTAGAAAAAACCTATGGTTATAATCATCCGCCTCGTGCAGCTCGCGATGTTCGCGAAGCAGGAATACCCCTAGACACTTTTCATGTGAAATCTTCAGAAGGGCGATCAATAGCAGCTTATGGTTTTGGCGATTTATCAAAAATCCAGAATGGAAGGCTTGCTGGTAGAGCAATAATCTCAAAGGAATTTAAGCAAGCTCTTTATGCAGCTAACGAAAGTAAGTGCTACGTTTGTTCTGGACATTTTAAGTCTCGGTATTTGCAGGTTGATCACAGAGTCCCCTATGAGGTTGCAGGCGAAAAGAGTGTTTTTGATAGAGAGCTAGCAGATTATATGCTTCTTTGCGGCTCTTGTAATAGAGCGAAATCTTGGTCATGCGAGCATTGTCCAAATTGGATGGGCGAAAAGCTTTCAGAAATTTGTTTGAAATGCTATTGGGGCAAACCCGAAGATTACCAGCACATTGCATTACGCTCAATAAGGCGCGCTGATATTATTTGGGAAGAGGACGAAGTGGACGACTATGAAAGATTAAAATACCAATCCCAAAATACTGGCGCACCTTTGCCAGAATATGTTAAAGAAATTGTCGCTAAATATATTGATCAAATTCAACACGACTAACGGCACTTTGATTATTTCTAATAATTAACCGTTAAAGCGCTTCTGGGCTTTTGCGTATCAAGAATAGCAGCTATAGCGTTTATAATATGGCAACAAACCGCCTATGGATAATACAAGAGAGTGGCCCGCTATTGCTTATATCTTCGGCAATTATCTTTTTATTGTGACCGTACCTCATTTTCATTACAAACCGAACCCAGAGATATTCTCATCATATTAGGGCCATATGTTGCTCTGCAAACGCTTGCGGGCTTTTTGTACTTTTCCCTCTCTTCTGTCAAGGCTTTCGTGGCAAATCACGGGGACTATCACAGCTCTGTTTTTATGAGTGTCTTACAATCCGTCAAATTATAGGAAATGGACCATCGCAAAGTCCTGTCTAGATTGCTCCATGCTGCTTAAATCTAGGCCTAAAAGCGAGATTACAAAATCAGCAAATTCATCCTTATGTTTCCTCGCAGCAGAATCCGACCTATTTAACACACGGCTTATGCTCGCAGCGTAGAGGTCGGAGAGCTGAATACAAATATCACCTCTTGACTCAACGGCATCTAACACCTGTAGGGATAATTCATCGCTAAAATGATATAAGAACCCGGCTTTCAGGCTCTGTTCTAGCTCGGTCATGAATAGTTTATCGTTGCCGTCATCCTTGTCTTTGAACAGATTAACCTGACGAGGCAAACTTGCTCGCTTGGTCTCTATCTCATGCTCCATGCCCTTATGCACTAACTGGTAATGAAGGTCATATATCATTTTATTCTCAGGTCTCGCTACCCCAGCTTTTTCCAAAACAACTGCTTTGAAACTAAGGCAACCCGCCGCAAGAGCTTCAGCAAAAAAGTCCTTATACGATTGTAGCTCTTGCCTGCCCATTTTCTTAAAATGAAACTCATGCTTAATGTTATTCTTGTTGCGCCAGTCGAACCTAAGGTAATGCGAAAGCTTTGAAGCTAGCATTGCATCCGGCGTACACACACCTCCAACAACCACATATTTTTGATTCTTTCCGCTCTCATCAGCATAGAAAGTTATAACCGGTACACCGGGCTTATCTGCTAATTGTTCTTCGATTTCCTTAGATTCTCGTTTCCTTCTGTGAGCCCGCACCTCATCGCTTGCCCGAAACAAGCCAAACTCATTCTGGATCTTTGCACGCGCCCTGACTATTGAGGTTATCCTCTCAACTTTATGCATGTTAGCTTTATCAATAGAGCCATCGGGATTCATGTAATCTGGATAAAAGGCTTCCCAGTACTTATAGGCCAAGGCTACGTCCGAGTTGCGAGTTCCAGGGAATTGATTTAAGATAAACGCAACCCTAGCGCGGATTTCGGTTAAGTTAAAGGCGGCAAGCTTATTAAGCAAGCTTGCCTTTTCCTTCGCAATTCTCTCAGCCCTTGAAAGCTTATGTTTAGTGGGCTTTTCTAGCTCATTTTCTTCTGGCTTCAAATTTTCATTCGAAAGCTCAAAGTCGTTATTCATAAATAAAGCCCCTGCTTGTAGAACAACTCTGCATTAATGTAGTATTGCTAAACATTGTATTTAGCCAATGCCAATACTTCTATTATCGCATAAACAGCGTGAGTGCTGGCAAGTCGTAAGTAGTTGCATAAAGATCGGTAGACAAGGCTGTGGGTGAAGGGGCGTCTGTGTATCAATGTCCCTGCATACCATAGAGGGGTACATTAATCATTCCCATGCTGATGTTTCTTCAGACTACAATAGGTGGTGCTAAAACAAAAAGCCCCAGCATCTCTACCAGAGCTTATCGGTGGAGGATAACGGGCTCGAACCGATGACCTCCTGCGTGCAAGGCAGGCGCTCTCCCAACTGAGCTAATCCCCCGTGACCTGCGGTTTTGCAGGCGAACTTTCTATTCTTTTGTAACTTTGCCCCTTGTAGAAGGCCCTATTTGGCTTTCTTGGGGGCGTTGTTTGGGGTCTGTCGCCCTCCCAACTGAGCTAATCCCCCATATGCCGTTATCGGACCCGCTTTTGCGCGCCGGGCGCTTGCGGTCAACACCTGGAACAACCGGTGCGATGTCCTTGAATATTGTATAGTATATCGTTCGCGACGGCAACTTATTTCCAGCACACCTCTGGCGGTCGCCTCATTCGACCGGCGAGAAGCAAATTCCTCCCCGCCTCAGCCTATTGCTCCTCTTCGAAGATACGCGCCGGGTTTTCGTCGACCATGGCGCGCGCCGCCCCCTCGCCGACTATCTTGGCTGCGACGGCGAGCGCGGCGCCAAAGTCCGGCGGCCGGTTCTCGGCGCCGTGGGAGTCGCTGGCGATGATCTCCACCCACCCGCGCTTGAGGAGCGCGACCGCGGTATCGAGACACGAGCGTCCCAGCTCACCCGTGAGACTGCCCACATTGATATGGGTGAGACAACCCATATCAATAAACCTCGCGAGCCGCTCGGGATTTCGCTGGATATCATAGACCCGCTCCGGGTGCGCGATAATCGGCTTCCAGCCGGCGGTGCGCAGGCGAAAAACGACCTCTTCCGAGAAGATGGGTATCGTGTCGAAGTAAAACTCTATCAACACGTAGCTGCTTGCGGCGAGCGGGAGCGCGGTCTGCGACGCGAGCCGCTCGGGGATGTCCGGCGACATCCGCAGCTCGCTCCCGGCATAGACCTCTACCGGGATTTCGCGCTCGCGCAGCGCGGCTTGGAGCAGCTCGACGCCGGCGAGCGTCTCCTGCGCCGAAACGTGGTGCCAATCGTTTTGGTGCGGTGTGGCTACGATACGGGTGATACCGTTTAGGTGCGCGAAGCGCGCCATCTCGACCGCCTCTTTCAGCGTCTCGGCCCCATCGTCGAGCCCCGGCAAGATATGATTGTGGATATCGACAAACCCGGCCATCGCGCCTCCCAGTCCATACCTTAGATAATTATACCTCTAAATAAAAAAAGCTCGCGCGAGCGAGCCATTGGTGGGCCTAGCTGGAGTCGAACCAGCCACCTCACCCTTATCAGGGGTGCGCTCTAACCAACTGAGCTATAGGCCCGAGGCAAATCACGGCCAACTTTAGCGACCAGCTTCATATTGTACAGCTCCCGCCTGAAAAATTCAAGGCGAAGATTTCCCTTGCCCGCAAAGAATTTACAGTACCATTTCCCCTGCGCCGGGCCGCGCGCGACGGCCCATTGTCGCGCCTTTCACGTGGAGCGAACCCGCTGAGGCACGCTGTTAACCCATCCTCTTTTTGGCGAGCGCACGCTCATGGGACGACCGGCTTGGTTTGATTAATTGATTAAATCTTTGCTATTGTGAGCATAGACGATTAAGCGCGTTTTTCGAGGTGAAACAATTGTTTGAAATGGAAGTTCACGGCGTCAATCTCGACATTCTGACCAATCAGCCGGTAATCATATTGAGAGACAACGCCACCAGCAGGTACCTGCCTATCTGGATAGGCCAGTTTGAAGCGACCGCCATCCTCATGGAGATACAGGGAATCCGTCCGTCGAGGCCGCTCACACACGACCTGCTCAAAACCATCATCGACAAGCTCAGCGCCGAGGTCGACAGCGTCGTCATTAGCGACCTGAAAGAGGGGACCTTCTACGCCCAAATCCATATCTCTATAAACTCGAACAAGCTGCGGATAGACGCGAGGCCGAGCGACGCCATAGCGCTCGCCGTCCGCACCAAGGTGCCGATCTTCGCCGATGAATCGGTCTTGGACCAAGCCGCCATCTTAAGCGAGACGGGCGAAGATGAAGAGGTCGAGCGGTTCCGGGAGTTTCTAAATAATATCAGGCCGGAAGATTTTCAGGAGTAGCGGGTCGCGACAACGGGGCGCGGGCCTTCGGTGCTAGAACTTGACCTCGCCCAAGACCGTCATGTTCTTGATAGTGCCCTTCGGGATAATATGGAAGTCGTTGTGACGATAACCCCGGCCGCGGTTTGTAAGGTCATAATCTTGAACGAGGACGATATAGTCATCGGTCTCTTTCCATACTAAGCCAACGGTAATCTTCGATAGTCTAAATACCTCAAAATCATCGGGTATTTCGACCCTCGAATAAGCGGTAATATCCTCCCACCATACAGCCGCGACACATTTTATCTGCGCCTCGACCAATTCATCCTCGTTAAAAAAGTCGGCGGCGGGCTCGAAAGATACTTGCGATACGGCTTTGCCGCTCGTCTTTATTGGCTGTTCTTTCAACAGATAACTCTCCTTTATGGTGCCCGGCGGGTTTGAGCCTATGGCAAGATTTTAAACTTTATGGGCGTCGGTGTCAAACTGTTTGTAATTAAAACCGCAGGTCATACGTATAGTTAGTCAGCAATACACCGTTTGCTTGCATCTGGTGGCGGTATTTGTCACAGCGCTCGACTTAAATATAATCGCATTATATGTTTTATATCCGTAATGGTCGGGAATAACAAAACGAGACGTAACACATCCGCACCTGGTACGAAAGGCAGGCCGTGTATGGAAATAATCAAAAGAGCGGTTGACCATGTGCCGATTATTGAGATACACGGCCAAATCGACCTTAGCAACTGCCACATGCTTCACGATGAGATTTTTTCCGCGGTCGAGCAGGGTGACTACCGCTTGATAGTCGACTTGAAAAAAATCAGCTACATCGACAGTTCGTGCCTCGGCGTCCTGCTCGGGGGGCTTGATTTAGTCAGAAAGCGGGGCGGCGGGCTCGCCATCGTCGGCAACCCCCTCGTCGACAGGGTCTTAACGCTCACCGGTCTCACCCGGCTCTTTCCTTTTCATTCAACGGTAAACGACGCTCTCGCGGGTCTCGAAACCAACTAGCGCCCGCCCAAATTAACACCCTTAAATCAAGCGGGTCTCCGCGAAGCTATCCCTTTATCACACCGATGGGGCGTAGCCGCGCCACCTTCTTGGCGATATCGGTGTTGTGACACACCTCGACCACCCGGCTTACGTCTTTATAGGCCCCCGGCGCCTCTTCCGCGAGGAGTGCCGGGCTGCCCGCGAGGACTCGGATGCCTTTTGCCTCAAGCTCTCTCTTGAGCGCCTGTCCGCTGATCTCGCGCTTAGCTTCACTGCGGCTCATCAGCCGCCCGGCCCCGTGACAGGTCGAGCCGAATGTCTGCCTCATCGCTTCATCGGTCCCGACCAGGATATAAGAGGCGCTACCCATATCGCCGGGGACCAGAACCGGCTGCCCTATGTGGCGGAATTTCTCCGGGGTTAGGGTATTGCCCGGACCGAAAGCTCTCGTTGCTCCCTTGCGGTGGACGCAGACCTTCTTTACCTCGTCGTCGACGAGGTGCTCCTCGAACTTGGCGATGTTGTGGCAGACGTCGTAGAGAAGGCGCATCCCCATCGACTCCGCGCTTTTGACAAAGACACGCTCGAACGACTCCCTGACCCAATGCGCCATCACTTGGCGGTTGACGAAAGCATAGTTTACCGCGCATGCCATCGCCGCGTAATAGTCGCGCCCCTCGCGAGACAAAATCGGCGCGCAGCCGAGTTGCCGGTCGGGAAGGTCTATGCCGGTCGCGCGCACCACCTTGTCCATCACCTTGATATAGTCGCTGCAAATCTGGTGGCCCAAACCACGGGAGCCGGAGTGGATCATGACGACGAGTTGCCCCTCAAAGAGGTCGAAGACGTTAGCCGCCCGCTCGTCGAAAATCTCAACCACCTCTTGTATTTCAAGGAAGTGGTTGCCGGCCCCGAGGGTGCCGGGCTGGTCGTAGCCGCGCTCAAACGCTCGGTCGCTTACGGCTCCGGGGTCGGCGCCGGCCAGGCGGCCGCGCTCCTCTATAAACTCGGTATCCTCGTCCCAAGCATAGCCGTTTTTTATGGCCCAATCGACACCGTCGACCATGACCTTCTCGAGTTCCTCTCGCTCCAGCCTGATCTTTCCCCTGCTGCCCACCCCCCTAGGGACACTCCTCGCGATTTCGTGCATTAGGGCATCGATCTTGTCTATTACGTCTTTTGCTAAAAAATCGGTCTTAAGGAGGCGCACCCCGCAGTTGATGTCGAAGCCGACACCGCCGGGCGAGATGACCCCCGTCTCGATGTCGGTCGCCGCAACGCCGCCGATTGGAAAACCGTAACCCCAATGGATATCGGGCATCGCGTAAGAGGCTTTTATTATGCCGGGAAGAAACGCGACATTCGCGACCTGCTCGACCGCCTTATCCTCGTGCGCCTTGAGCAAGAGTTCCTCACTGGCGTAGATGATGCCCGGAACCCGCATTCCTTTTTTGTAGCTTACCGGGATTTTCCAGATATACTCTGAGACTCTTTCGAGAGCGTCAAACATCTTTACCACCGTCCTAAAACGCTTTCAAAACACTTTAAGGGCGTTTAGACATCGAAAATTACCTGGGCCGACCAGTCCTCGTTGTGCTCGATTTTGAGCATGTGGTATGTGCAGGCTTTGATTTGGGTGCCAATCTGGTGGCGGCCGAGGTCGAGCGGCTCACCGTAGGCTACGGCGCGCATGTGGTGTTCCTCATCCCATTCGACGATTTCGAAGCGCTTAAAGACCGTGTATTCCACTTCGAAGCGGTACAAAAGCTCGTTGAGCCATTCGACGAGCATGCTCTCCCGGTCCTCGGCTTCGACCGATATCTCTCGCGACATCGACGGCTTGATGTTCTCGAGGTCCGTAATGAGACTGAACATTCCGGTAGCGGCGTTTTCGAATGCCTCTTTGAGCGTGTGGCCGTGCGCCTTGAGGCCGACATCGGCGGTGTGCTCTAAAACCTCAAACGGCAACATCGGCTCCCCCGGCGTGCGCTAAAACGGCTATCTCTAATCCATGCCTACATTATCCGGCGGTTTCCACGGACTCGTCGGTCGCCTTAAATCTCCGGCTCTTCGTTCCCGTTAGGCTTGTCCTTGTCGTCAACGATTAAAGCGACGGCGCTTACCGTATCGTTTTCGTTTATGTTCATTATTCTGACGCCTTGCGTGTTTCTACCCATTTGCGAAATCTGTTTAACAGGCGTGCGCATCACGATGCCTTCCGTCGAGATTATCATGAGACTATGGCGTTCTTGAACCATCTTGGCGGCCGATACCTTGCCTCGCGCGCTGGTCTCTTTGAGCGTCTTTACGCCCTTGCCGCCGCGCCCTTGTTGCGGGTAGTTGTGCATCGGGGTGCGTTTTCCAAACCCGTTGTCGGTAATGATCAGGAAGTCGGCTTCATCTTTTGCGACCTCCACCGCGAGAACCTCGTCGTCCTTGGCGAGACTCATCCCTTTGACCCCGGTCGCGGTGCGCCCCATCGGCCGCACGTCGGTCTCGTTGAACCGGATGGACATGCCGCCGCGCGACACCAGAATCATATCGTCTGAGCCGCGGGTGATCTTGACTCCTATCAGCTCGTCGTCCTCGCGCATGCTGATTGCGAGAATCCCGTCGCGCCGCGAGGTGTTGTACTCCTTAAACGGCGTCTTTTTGACAATGCCCTTCTTCGTAGCCATCATGAGGTACTGGTCTTCCTCAAACGCCTTTGTCGAGATGACCGCGGCTATCTTCTCGTCCTGCGCGAACGGCAGGACGTTGACGATGGCGTGTCCGCGCGCCGTTCGGCCGGCGGTCGGCAACTCATGCACTTTTATTTTGTATACTTTCCCCTTGTTCGAGAAGAACAAGATGAAGTTGTGCGTCGACGATATGAAGAGGTGCTCCACAAAATCGCCCTCTTTAAGGTTGGTGCCGGAGACCCCCTTGCCGCCTCGGGCCTGCTGGCGATAGGTCGTTACCGGCAGACGCTTGATATAGCCGGAGTGGGTAATCGTTATCACCATGTCTTCCTCGGCTATCAAATCTTCTATCTCAAGCTCCGCCGCCGCCGAGACAATCTGGGTGCGGCGCTCATCACCGAATCTCTCTTTGACCCCGATGAGTTCCTCTTTTATGATATCGAGGACCATCTGCTCGCTCGCGAGGATTCTCTTAAGGAGCGCTATCTTCTCCAGAAGCTCTTTATATTCCATCTCTATCTTTTGGCTCTCCAGCGCGGTGAGGCGCTGGAGGCGCATATCGAGGATGGCTTGTGCCTGTATCTCGGAGAGGTTGAAGTTGGCTATGAGCCGCTTCCTGGCCTCGTCTACCGTCTTCGACTGCCTGATGGTCTTGATTACCTCATCGAGATTGTTGAGCGCGATGAGGAGGCCTTCCAGGATGTGCGCCCGTGCTTCGGCCTTTTCCAACTCGAATCGGGTGCGGCGCACGATTATCTCTTTCTGGTGCTCGATATAGTGGCGGAGCACCTGCGGCAGGCTGAGCGTGCGCGGGATACCTTCGACCAGGGCGAGCATTATAACGCCGAAGCTCGTCTCGAGCTGCGTGTGTTTATAGAGCTTATTAAGGACTACCTGGGGAATTGCCTCGCGTTTCAGTTCGACGACGAGTCGCATACCGCTGCGGTCCGACTCGTCTCGAAGGTCCGATATCTCCGATATCTTCTTTTCGCGCACCAGCTCGGCTATCTTCTCGGTCAAACGTGCTTTGTTGACCTGGTAGGGTAATTCGCTAATGATGATTCGCGTCTTGTTCGACTTGGTCTGCTCCATGTGCGCCTTACCGCGCACCTTGATGCTGCCGCGCCCGGTCTCATAGGCGTCCCTTATCCCCGCCCTGCCCATTATGGTGCCGCCGGTCGGGAAATCAGGGCCTTTGACGATTTGCATAAGGTCGCTCGGCTGGGAGTCGGGGTTGTCTATCAGTTTAATAGTAGCGTCGATGACTTCGTTAAGGTTGTGCGGCGGGATGTTGGTCGCCATGCCTACCGCGATACCGGACGAGCCGTTTACAAGCAGGTTCGGATAGCGCGCCGGCAAAACGACCGGCTCCTGCTCGGTCTCGTCATAGTTGGGAACGAAGTCGACGGTCTTCTTGTCTATGTCTCGCAACAGCTCGACGGCGAGTTTGGAGAGGCGCGCTTCGGTGTAGCGCATCGCCGCAGGCGAATCGCCGTCGACCGAGCCGAAGTTGCCGTGCCCGTCGATGAGTTCGTAGCGCATCGAAAAACTCTGGGCCATGCGCACGAGGGTGTCGTAGATGGCGCTGTCGCCATGGGGGTGGTACTTACCCATGACGTCACCGACCATGCGCGCGCACTTTTTATAGGGTTTACTCGGAAGAATTCCCATCTCGTTCATGCCGTAAAGAATCCTCCGATGGACCGGCTTCAAGCCGTCGCGCACATCGGGTAGCGCCCGCCCCACGATTACGCTCATCGCGTAATCGATGTACGAGCTTCGCATCTCGTCTTCTATTTCAATCGTCTCTATTCTGCCTGTAAGGGCATCGACCATCGTCATTCTCCTTCTTGACCGAACTCGTTAAATATCTAAAAAGCGCACGTCTTTCGCGTGCCGCTGGATGAATTCCCTTCGAGGCTCGACTTTATCCCCCATGAGCGTCGAGAATATCTCGTCGGCGGCGATGACGTCTTCCAGGTTTACCCGCAAGAGCGTCCTCGTCTCCGTGTTCATAGTCGTATCCCAGAGCTGGTCCGGGTTCATCTCGCCAAGACCTTTATATCTCTGCAGGCCGACGTTCTTTTCGACGCTCTTTATGTATGTTTCGAGTTCCCTGTCTTTATAAAAATATCTTGTCAGCCCATCGTGTGTCACCTTATAGAGCGGCGGCTGTGCTATATAGATGTAGCCCGACTCTATCAGCGGGAGCATATGGCGATAGAAGAAGGTCAGTATCAGTGTGCGGATGTGCGCACCGTCGACGTCGGCATCGGTCATGATTATTATTTTATGGTAGCGCGCATTGCCGATATCAAAATCCTCGCCTATGCCGGTACCGAGAGCGGTTATTATCGCTTGAATCTCTTCACTGCTTAGAACCTTGTTTAATCTGGCTTTTTCGACATTTAATATCTTTCCTTTTAGCGGCAATATCGCTTGGAAACTGCGGTCGCGCGCTTGCTTGGCCGAGCCGCCGGCCGAGTCTCCCTCGACCAAAAATATCTCCGAGAGGGCGGGGTCTCGCATTGAACAATCCGCCAGTTTTCCCGGCAGGGACGTGCTTTCAAGGAGCCCTTTTCTCCGCGTAAGCTCGCGGGCCTTTCTGGCGGCGGCGCGGGCATGGGAGGCCTGTATTACCTTACTTATTATGATCCGCGCGATCTGCGGGTTTTCCTCCAAAAACTCGTCGAGCTTAGACCCCAGGGTTCCCTCGACCAGACTTCGGATTTCCATGTTGCCGAGCTTGGTCTTGGTCTGACCTTCGAATTGCGGATCGCGAAGCTTGACGCTGACTATGGCGGTCAACCCCTCGCGAATATCCTCGCCGGAGAGATTTTCCTCCTTCTCTTTTAGGAGTCCTTTCTTTCTGGCATAATCGTTGATCGTTCTGGTCAAGGCCGACCTGAAGCCGGAGAGGTGCGCGCCCCCTTCGTGCGTGTTTATATTGTTGGCAAAAGTGAAGACGCTCTCGCTATAGCCGGTATTATATTGCATGGCGATCTCTACTTCGTTATTGCCGTCATCGTTTTCAAAGTAGATTATCTTTTTGTGAACCGCCTCTTTTGTTTTGTTCAGGTGATTTACGAAATCTACGATTCCACCCGAATATTTATATTCTACCTGCTCATAGGGGGCCATGCGCTCATCTATCAGCTCGATCCTGAGGTCTTTGTTGAGAAACGCCATCTCTCGCATGCGTTGACGCAGTGTGTCGAAGACATATTCAACCTCATCGAAGATCTGCTCATCCGGATGAAAGGTGACGGTGGTGCCGCTCCTGTTTGTTTTACCTAACTCTTCGAGTTTGGTAACAGGCTTTCCATACTCATAGGTTTGGTGGTAGGCTTTGCCGTCTCTGTGTACCTCAACGGTCAATTTTTTAGAGAGCGCGTTGACGACGGATATGCCTACGCCATGAAGGCCGCCGGAAACTTTATACCCCTCCCCGCCGAACTTGCCGCCGGCGTGCAAGAGGGTCAATACAATCTCTACGGCGGGTTTTTTATATTTATCTATGATGTCTACGGGAATACCCCGTCCGTCGTCGCTTACCTCTATCGCGTTGTCGGGCTTGATCTTTACTATTATATTTTTACAATATCCCGCAAGGGCTTCGTCGACACTATTGTCGACTACTTCATAGACGAGGTGGTGTAGTCCTCGTGGCCCGGTGCTCCCGATATACATACCGGGGCGTTTACGAACCGCTTCCAACCCTTCGAGCACGGTTATGTCTTTAGCGGTGTATGTTGCGCTCACGAATATTCCTTCTTTCCATTACAAGGTAGGGTTTTACAGTAAGAAGCGGCTCTTGTCGGCCGCCGTTACAACCCTTATATTATAGCATATTTCAAATACACAAGGTTATTTCAGTGAACACCTCCGGCACCTCTTTTCGGCTGTTGGTGTCTGGCGGCCGCATCTTTTACAAACCGCCCATCCCTCAGCGGCTCGCCACCGGTTGAGTTTTTTGCTCTGTATTATCAGCGACGCGAGCCGCTTCCGTAAGTCATCGTCAAGTATGGGGGAGGTTGTCTCGGCCGCCTCCTCTGCCTCCCGTTCCCCAAGGGGGATGTCTTTTAACTCCGGCCCGGCAGCCGTATCTTTATCACCGGCCGGCCTCACAAAAGACTCACAAGAAAATTTTATTTCTCGGACTATGGGGGCGGCTAAATAATTGTTCAATAATTCCTTGAGTTTAGGGGTAAATCCGCTCAGCTCTTGCGCCCAGGTCGGACTTTTGGTTTTAACATAAAGGACGCCGTTTCGTATATATTTAGGAGACGTGTTCCCGGCGATATCGTCCGCGACTATCTTGTTCCACGCTTCGACCGCCCTGACCTCTTCGAGCCTGTCTTTAAAGTTGCGCTCATTATTAACTTCGTCTATGACGTCGGAAAATCTCTTCATAAAAGCTTCCGCCTAACGACTATTATCACAACGACAACGGTAAAATTCGCGGCCCGGTCGATTATTTCACCGAAATGACATTGTGTCCACACTCTCGCTCTTTAAAATACTCCATGTTCGTGCTGGTTACTAATACCTGTATTCCTTTTTCTATATATTTTAAAAGAGCCGCTCTGCGCTTGATATCCAGCTCCGACATGACGTCGTCGAGTAAGAGCACCGGATATTCCTTAATTTTTTCGGTGATTATCTTATGTTCCGTAATTTTTAAAGCAAGCGCGACCGACCGCTGTTCACCTTGTGAGCCGTAGATCCTCATATCGATGCCGCCGACAAACATCCCGACGTCGTCGCGGTGCGGACCGAGGAGGCTCTGTCCCCGCTCTATCTCCGCTCGCCTTTGCGCTCGCAATCCCTCCATAAAACGCTCTTGAAGGTTTTCGACCGAGCCGTCTTCGCCCACTAGCCGACTCTCGTATTTTAAACTAAAGCGCTCCGTTGCGTCCGAAATTTGCGAATATATCTCCGCGGCATGTTCGGCTATGGTCGCCACCGCTTCGTTCCTATATTTTATGATTTTAGTTCCCGCCTCAACGAGCTGCGCGTCCCAATAATCGATCATGTCGGGATTCATTCGTCCCGAGCCGACCTTTTTTAGAAGAAGATTTCTCTGGCGCAACACCTTGCCGTAGTGTTGGCGCCAATATAAATAATCCGCTTTCGTTTTTTCTAGAATCTCGTCGAGATAAGCGCGCCTGTGTTCAGGCATCTCTTTGACGATTTTTAGGTGGTCCGGCGTAAACATCACCGTTTGAACAGGCCTCGCGCGACCGGAAAAACCCTTTTGTAGAACGCCGTTGATCTTAAGCCTTCTGCCGCCTTTTTTTTCTACCACGGCCTCTACTACGAGGTCTCTATCGGTTCTTTTTACGGAGGCTTTCACATGTAAAAATTCCTTGCGCCACGCGATAAGTTCTTGGTGGTTTCCGGTCCGGTGTGAGCGTCCGTTTTCGAGAAAATAAACGGCTTCCAAGATGTTGGTCTTTCCAACGGCGTTCTTCCCTATTATAAAATTTATGCCTGGTGTGAACTGTGTGGAAAAATCTTCATAATTTCTATAATTTTTCAAAAATAGCTTTTCTATATACATACATTATTTCAATAACAAAGAGACACCCAACACGTCGTCTTCGACCTCGACAATGTCTCCCGCTTTTATTTTATAACCCCTTCTAGTTTCTTTTTTGCCGTTAACATCGACAAACCCGCCTTGAATAAGGTATTTTGCCTCTCCGCCCGTTGAGGCGAGGTCGGCATATTTCAAAAGCTGCTCCAATTTAGTTCCGGGCTCCACAACGACTTCCCTCATCTATCAGCCTATTCTAACCGGCATTATTAAATATATAAAACCCCGGTCTTGGACCGGCCTTACGAGCCCGGGCTTGAGTGGGCTGTTTAATTCAATATTTATTTCATCTTCGCCGATAGATTGAAGGCCGTCTAATAAATAGTTCGCGTTGAAGGCGATCTCTATTCCCTCCCCAAAGGTCTTCGCCGAAACCCTTTCTATCGCGGAGCCGAGGTCTTGGGATATCGCCGATATCTCGACCTCATTATTGTCTATCTTCATCTTCACCAGCGAGGTGCTTTGCGCTAAAAGAGCGACCCTTCGCACGCCGGCGATGAGGTCTTGTCGGCTGAATTTCACCCTTAAATCGCAATCGCTCGGCAGCAGTTGCTGATAGTTGGGAAATTGCCCTTCGATGAGGCGCGAGATTATAACCGTATCTCCGAGGTCGAAATAGACCAGATTGGGCTCTAAAATAATCTCCACGTCTTTATCACCGACCGCTTTTGAGACCTCGTCGAGACAGCGTCCGGGAATAACGGCGCTACTCTGGGTCGCGTCGAGCCCCTCTACCGCCACATCTTTTATGGAAAGCCTATAGCTGTCGGTCGCGACCATCTTAAGGTGACCCTTATCGATATTGATCAACACGCCGCTCAAGATAGGGCGCGTTTCGTCTCTTGAAACCGCCTTAATGACGTGCTTTATCACGTCCGATAAGACCCGGCCGCTTATCTTAACACCGCTATGGCCTGTTATATTCGGAAACTTCGGAAAGTCGGAGGGCGAGTATGAACGAATATCGAAGACCGCATTCAAGCTGATAATTTTTATATTGCCGCCCTTATCATCGCTGACTATTTCAATATTGCCGGCGGGTAGATTCTTTACTATCTCTCCTAACAGCCGCGCGGGAATCACCGTCTCTCCTTCTTCTCTCACCGTTGCGGGCAGAACACACTTTATCGATAATTCCAAGTCGGTCGCGTATAAGTGCAACATACCGTTGGCCGCCTTAAAATGAACACCGCTTAAAACAGGAAGCAGCGCCCTCGGCGAGACGGCCTTCTGTACGGTTTGAACGGCTCTGTTTAATTCTTCTTGTGATATTTGTATATTCACACTTCCTCCTATTAATATTTTATATAAATAAGTATAGTTGTAATTAATAGGCGCTGTTAATTGTGTTAATAACACCTATTTGCGCACTTCGGCCGCGTCTTCAACCTGTAAAAAAAGTACTGATGAAAAATGTGTAAACTCTTAGTAAAAAAAATTTCAACTATTATTAACAGATATATCAACAGGTTTTAAGTCTTCTGCTTTATACGATTTGTCAATTCTTGAATTTGATTATATACTTCCCGGCTCGTGCTTATCATCTTATTTACCTTGGAGTTCGCATACATAACCGTTGTGTGATCGCGGCCGCCAAACTCTTCGCCAATTTTTGGAAGACTCATGTCGGTCAGTTCACGCGCGAGATACATGGCCAGCTGCCGCGGATAGACAATATCCTGTGAGCGCTTATTTCCAACTAATTGTGTCTTAGATAGGTTGAAATATTTACACACTTCGGACTGGATAGTATGTATGGATATAGGGCGGCCGGCCCGGTTGGGAAAGATGTCCTTAAGTACGGTCTCCGCAAGAGTTCTCGTTAATTTCTCCTTATTCAAGTTTGAAAAAGCGATGATGCGGATGAGCGCGCCTTCGAGTTCACGGATGTTGGATTGTATGCGCGACGCGACAAACTCGAGAACATCCTTGTCTACGGATAAGTTTTCTAGTTGGGCTTTCTTATCTAATATGGCGATTCTGGTCTCGAGGTCGGGGGGTTGTATGTCGGTTATGAGACCCCACTCAAAACGAGAGCGGAGACGGTCCTCAAGGGTCGCTATATCTTTCGGAGGCCGGTCGCTAGAGAGCACGATCTGTTTGTTGGCTCCGTGAAGAGTATTAAAAGTGTGAAAAAATTCCTCCTGCGTCGCCTCCTTGTTCTCGAGAAACTGTATATCATCGACAAGGAGTATGTCATTGTCCCGGTAACGTTTTTGAAAGCCGGTGATTTTGTCTTTGTCCCGGATGGAATTGATAAAATCGCGGGTGAATTTTTCACACGAGACATATTTTATTTTAAGAGACGGATGATGTTTTAGCGCGTAATATACGATGGCCTGGAGGAGGTGGGTCTTACCGAGCCCCACGCCCCCATATATAAAAAGCGGATTATACGCTTTTGAGGGAGACTCCGCGACAGCGAGGGCCGCGGCGTGCGCAAACCGGTTGCTTCCCCCTATAACAAAAGAATCAAAAGTATATTTTTCGTTTAGATTTATGGGACGTCTATTATTTTCCGGCGTCTTTTGACGCTTTTCATCCTGTTTTTCCGGCGTCTGCCCGGCATTTTCATCGACGACGACCTTTATAAACATCTCCTCCGCGAGGACCTGGAAGAGAGCGTCTTCTATAAGGCTGCTGTAGCGCGTCTCGAGCCATTCTTTAGCGAAAGGGCTCGGAGCGAAGATGGTAATGGAGTCGTCTTCTATTAGAGCAGGCTTAGTACTCTCAAACCAGGCATTAAAGGTGGGTGGGTTGAGCTGGTTTTTTATTATTTTGAGTACTTCGTTCCAGATGTGATCGAGCTGGTTTAGCAAGAAAAAAGACACCCGCCTATTGGTTGAGAATATTGTCTAAGTATTCTATCCCTAACGATGTGAGAACTCTTTTACCCTGTTCATCAGAGGAAATTAGAGATTTATCTTCCAAGTATATCAAATCGCGGTGTGCGGTGCTAAGGCCTATGCCGAGTTCGGCGGAGACTTTGGATGGTCCGGTAGAGCCTATCTCCATTATCAAAAAGAGAACCTGTTTTTGGCGTTTATTTAGTGCTATTTCCGCCGGAACAGGGGTTTGTTCGCGGCTCGCGGCGGCTACTTTATTGGGAACGCTCAGCGTTATTACCGTTCCGGTGTCGAGGTTGTCTTCCACCTCGATGGCACCGCCGAGGAATGTTATTGTCTCTCTGATAATAGGCAATCCGGAGCCGACCCCTTTTATATATTGTTTCATATGGGGGGTGGCTGTTGAAAAACCGGGTTCGCACGCCTTATCCTTGTTTTTTATTCCCGGGCCTTGGTCTGAAATACGCACCGTGTTTCCATTGTTATAAATACTTATGACTATATCTTTAAAATATGCGTGTATTAGATTTTCGATCGCTTCTCGTAAGATCGTGTAAGGAACATTTCCCCCTATCTCTTTGGAGTATTGGTAGGTTTTAGCGGCAAGAAGATTAATAAAATCGTCATAATCCTTCAAATTTAATTCCACAACGCGCGGCGCGGCCATAAAGGTATCATAAATAGCAAGCCTGGCGATATTGTTGAGCCGGCCTGACGGCTCTACGGCGGCGGAGACGGCGTCGTCTAAAACCTTAGGCGGCTCAACCGCCGTCTCTTTGACCGCGGAACCCTCGGCAGCCTCTAAATTATTAATGAAGCGTAAAAAATGGCTTTCCATGTCCCGTCCAATAAATATTCTTAACCCAACTTATCCCCTGAGTTATTAACAATACATTAAAATCTATAAAAACGAAAAATCTCGACGTAAGCGGGCTGTTTTATGTAAAGACTCTATCTTTGATTGTATCAAAACGAAAGGCCGGCGAAATCGTTTTGACAATAAAAATGCTGGCGAAAGAGTAAAGTTTTACACATAAATATACACAGCTGTGGAAAAGTCTTGGAAAACATTAGAAAGTATTTCATCGAACGGCTTGTAGAAAAAGAATAACCCATAAATTGGCTTTCCAAAAAGACAAGAAGTGTTTTAAGTAGCCGGCTCCTGTGGAAAACTCCGTTTTTTTAAAGAAAACCCGAAACCGCCCCACCAAGAGGGGCTCGTTTAATAAATAATAACGACGACGGCGCGCGAAATATTTTACCCTATCTGAGCAGCGAATTTTAAAAGCAATATAAATAAAAGGTTTTTAGAAGGGGCAATAATTGCGTCTCAAGACGAATAGGAAAACATGCAAATAAAGGCGATAGAAAAAGTTATTAACATTATCCACAATATACGGGCGAACGATTGCGGCGCGGACACACCGAACATTCGGATACCCGGGATAGTATTTTTGGCCGGCTTTATAAAAAATCCATGGAAAATAATTATTACGGCGCGGCGAACGCCCGCCCCCGGCATATATTTAAGTCGGAGCCATATCCTTGGTGCCGTGAGCGGGCGCCCATAAGCGACACCGAACGGTAAAATCCTTGACACCAGCAGCTAGAGAGCAATATAATATAGCCTGTTCTTTTTATATTAAGGAGTCACCTTGAAGCGGACATATCAACCGAATAAAAGAAAAAGAAAAAAGACACACGGCTTTCGCATAAGGATGCGTACCAGGGCGGGAAGAAAGATCATCGCCAATCGCCGCAGAAAAAACAGGGCGAGGCTAACCGCCTAAGTGCATGCGATGCGCAGAGATACTCGGCTGACCGTCGGCAAGGAATACGGAGAGGTATATTCGCGCGGCGGGTCGGTCGCGAACAGAGAGCTGGCTTTATATTTTTTAAAAAAGGAATCCGACGTAACGCGCGCGGGAACATCGATCTCGCGGAGAGTCGGCACGGCGGTCGTAAGAAATCGCATAAAGCGATTGATAAAAGAGTCCTTTAGAAAAAATGAGGCAAGAATCAAAGAGGGATATGATTTAGTCTTCATCGCAAGACACGCGGCAAAGGGAAAGTCTTTTCACGAAGTTGAAAAGGCTTTTATTGATGTTTTAAGCAAAGCCGGGCTGCTGAGGGAAGAGAGATGATGAAGAGATTGATGATAGGCGTGATAAATGTCTATCAGAAGACCATATCCCCGCTATTTCCACCATCGTGCCGGTTTTACCCATCGTGTTCCAGCTACGCGCTCCAAGCGATTCAAAAACACGGCGTGATAAGGGGCGGGTTGATGGCGGCCGGAAGAATATTACGGTGTCACCCCTTCTCTCCCGGGGGGCACGACCCAGTTAAATAAAGGGGGTTTTTTGTTTGATGAGCCTTTGGAATGGCTTAATAGACCTGCTCAAAGAGGTCATGGAATTTTTTTATTTATACGTTAACGATTATGGCGTGGCCATAATCCTGCTGACTGTGGCTATAAGAATCGTAATATTGCCGCTGACGATAAAGCAGACCAAGTCGATGTATGAGATGCAGCGGCTCCAGCCAAAACTAAAGGAACTCCAGGAAAAATATAAAGACAACAAAGAGAAACTCCAGAAGGAGATGCTCAAGTTTTATGCGGAGCACAAGGTCAACCCATTTGGCGGTTGCTTCCCGCTCCTGCTGCAAATGCCGGTATTTTTCGCCTTGTTTCAGATGTTAATGAAGAACAAGGACCTCTTAGAGGCGACATCGCTCGGTATCTTCGGGCTCGGGACAAAGCCGAGCGCGGTATTTGGGGAAGGAATCGTCGTATTTTTTCCATATTTTATACTGATTGTGTTGATGGCGCTTACCACCTATATACCGCAGAAGATGATGACGACCGACCCTCAGCAACAGCGCATAGGCCTGATACTCATGCCGTTAATGGTATTTTTCGCTTGGACTCTGCCGACGGGAGTCCTATTATATTGGATAACCACAAATGTCTGGACGATAGCTCAGCAATACGTAACCCTGAGGCTGGCAAAACAAGCGGAGGTCGCTAATGGCAAGGGCAATTGAGAGTGAGGGCAACTCGGTAGAAGAGGCAATCGAGGCGGCGTTGGTAGAGCTGGGATTGGGCCGCGACAGTGTCGAGATAGAGGTCTTAGAAGAGGGGAGCCGGGGCTTTCTCGGGATCAGCGCGGCTAAAGCGCGTGTCCGGGTGAGTGTGGCGGAGAGCGGCTCGCAGCCCGCCACCGCCTTTGTCGAAGAACTCATCGACAAACTGGGGGCGAGCGGCGACGTGGACGTATCCGAAGACAGTGAGACCATCAACATAAACATCACGGGCCCCAACGCCGGGCTGCTTATTGGTAAGAGGGGCGAGACACTCGCCGCGATTCAGACGATCACCGGTGTCGTCTTGCGCAAGAACAACATAAAGAAGAAGCTCGTGCTCGATGTCGAGGATTACCGAAAGCGCCGGGCGGAGAGCCTCACGGAGATTGCGCTGAGTGCGGCCGAGAAGGCTCTAAACACCGGAAGGCCGGTAGTGCTGCAGCCGATGAATTCATTTGAAAGACGACTCGTCCACCTGGCATTGCAAGATAACGACGAGGTGATTACAATAAGCGAAGGAGAAGAACCGAGTCGGCAAGTAAGGGTCGCGCCGAGATAGCCTGCCTTAAAGCAAAATTTTAACACCCGGCGTCTCTTGAGCCGGGTGTTTTTGTTTCTCCCCGGTGAGCTGCTTGTTTATTAAAAGTTTACGATTGTACATGCAATATGAACGCGCAGCAAGGAGTAGGTATATGAGGGTAAATGTCAATTATTGTTAACGACACCATTGCGGCGATATCTACGGCCGCCGGTCAAGGCGGAATCGGAATCATTCGGCTGAGCGGACCGGCGGCTATCGATATCGCGGAAAAGATGTTTAAGGGAAACAAGGGCGCGACTCTGGCCGGGCGAAAAAGCCACAGCCTTCTTCTGGGGACCATTTACGACCCCGCCGACGGCTCCGACGTCGACCAGGCGCTCATCGCGGTGATGCGCGCTCCCGGCACCTATACCCGCGAGGACGTCGTGGAAATCAATTGCCACGGCGGCGTCGCGGCAATTGAGAAGACCCTCAACCTGGTGTGCGCCGCCGGGGCACGCCCGGCGGCGCCCGGCGAGTTTACCTTGCGCGCCTATTTAAACGGCCGCATCGATTTAGCGCAGGCCGAAGCGGTCGTCGATATCATAAACTCGCGGACCGAAGCGCAGCTGAGGGTTGCGGTAGACCAACTCGAGGGCGGGCTATCGCAAAAGATCGGGCGCATATCCGATGCGCTCGTCGAGGCCTTGGCCCAGCTCGAGGCGGCGGTCGATTTCTCGGATGAAGACATCGAAGTCCTTCCGGTAGACGACATCGGCCGCATGCTCCGAGAGGCCCACAAAGAGCTGATAGCCTTAGGGGAGACGTCCAACAGGGGAAGAATTCTAAGAGAGGGCATCGATGCGGCCATTGTGGGGCTTCCCAATGTCGGAAAATCAAGCCTGTTGAACGCGCTTCTTCGCGAAGAACGCGCTATCGTGACGGCGGTGCCGGGAACGACGCGCGATGTCATCGAGGAGGCAATAAGCATAAAAGGGGTTCCCTTGCGGATAAAGGACACCGCCGGCATACGCCATTCGGTCGACGAGGTGGAGATAATCGGGGTCGAGTTGTCGCGCAGGACCATTAAGACCGCGACGCTGGTCCTGTGCGTCATAGACGGGAGCCGACCCATAAGCGCCGGGGATATCGGGCTGGTCGAGGAGGTAAAGAGCGAACCGGCCGTTCTCGTGATAAACAAGGCCGACCTGCCCGAGGATAAATCGGTTGCGGGGCTGGAACTTCCGCAAAACTTTAAAGCACGGGCACGGGTCTCGGCGCTTACCGGGGACGGCATCGACGAACTCGAGACCACCATAGAGAAGTTGTTCTTTGCCGGCGAGATCGATATGTCTGATAAGACGCTGATAACGAATGCGCGCCACGCGCAGCTCATCGAGCGCGCCGTCGGCGCCACCCGAGAAGCGTTTGAGTTGCTGGAGGCGTCGATGCCGGAGGAGGTAGTCGCGACGGTTCTCAAAGACGCCCTAAGCGACCTCGGCGAGATTACCGGGGAAACGGTGTCGGAAGATATCCTGGGGCGGATATTCAGCCGGTTTTGCATAGGAAAATAGGGGGGCGCGCCAAAATGTCTTGACACAAGAGAGATTGGCGCCTTCACGTGTAACAAAAGGATGAGCGTGCTTGGGGATGGAAAGATTTGATGTGATAGTCGTCGGCGCGGGGCATGCCGGCTGTGAGGCCGCCAGTGCCGCGGCCCGCATGGGATGCCGTACGCTGCTGCTGACCATAAGCTTGGATGCGGTTGCGCTGCTGCCGTGCAATACATCGTTCGGCGGCCCCGGGCGCGGACAGTTGGTCCGCGAAATCGACGCGCTCGGCGGCGAGATGGCGAAGATGGTCGACGCGCACACCATCCACTCCCGCTGGTCGAACACGGGGAAAGGTCCGGCGGTGCAAGCGCCGTTTGCGCTGGTCGACAGGGTCCGGTACCAGCTCGGGACGACCTACCTGCTCGAACACACCGAAGGCCTGTATGTGCGCCAAGCGCACATCGAAAGCATCGCAAAAAAGGCCGACCGCATTGTCGTCAAGTCGCTCTTCGATGAGGAATTCGAGGGCGAGGCGGCTATCGTCACCACCGGCACATTTCTCGGAGGTCGGGTTGCATACGGCGCCGTCCGCGAAGATGCGGGCCGCCACAGCGAGCGCGGCTCGGACGAACTCTCGACAAACCTCTCCGCGCTCGGCTTTCGCATGGGGCGCTTTAAGACCGGGACTTCGCCCCGTGTTTCAGCGGAGAGCGTCGTCCTAGACGGCCTTGAGGAGCAACTGCCGGATGTCGAGCCCGAGCCGTTTTCGTTTTGGACAGACGATTACTCACCGTCTTCGTTATCGTGCTATCGAACCCAAACCGGCGAGCGGACGCGGCTGGTTCTGGCGTCGCGAGTCAAAGAATCCCCGCTGTATTCGGGCGCGATACACGCGGGCGGCGCGCGGTACTGTCCCTCGATAGAAGATAAGTTCGTGAGATTTCCCGAGCGTGAGCACCACCCGATATTTCTGCAGCCTGACAGTATCGACCAGGCAGAGCTATATGTCCAGGGCTTGTCGACGAGTCTGTCGCTCGAAGCCCAAGAGGAGCTAATCGGCTCTATCCCCGGCCTCGAGAACGCCCGCATCATGCGCCCGGGCTATGCGGTCGCCTATGACTTCATCTATCCGGACCAGCTCTATCCGACATTGGAGACCAAAGCGGTCCCGGGGCTTTATGCCGCCGGGCAGATCAACGGTACCTCCGGATATGAAGAGGCCGCGGCCCAGGGGTTGATGGCGGGAATTAACGCCGCTTTAAAAATACAGGGACGCGCGCCCTTTGTTTTAGACCGTTCCCAGGCCTATATCGGTGTCCTCATCGACGACCTGGTTACCAAGGGGGTGGACGAGCCGTACCGGATGTTTACCTCGCGCGCCGAGTACCGCCTGCTGCTCCGCTCCGACAACGCGGATATCAGGCTCTCGGGTTTGGCTTTTGAGCTCGGCCTCATCGACGGCGAGCGCCGTCGCCGGACCGAAGAGAAAGAGCGCCTGACGGCGGAGGTGTCGG
>JAGXSZ010000006.1 GCA_018333515.1 Actinomycetota bacterium | reverse complement strand
ACCGTCCTCTCCTCGGCCAACAAGATTCAGATGCTGGGCGAGAAGTCCAAGCAGATAGGCGAAATCATCGAAGTAATCGACGACATCGCCGAGCAGACCAACCTCTTGGCGCTAAACGCGGCCATCGAGGCCGCGCGCGCCGGTGAGCACGGCAAAGGTTTTGCCGTAGTCGCCGATGAGGTGCGAAAGCTGGCGGAGCGCTCAGCGAGAGCGACCGGGGAGATCGCAAAACTCATAAAGGGAATCCAAGACGAAACACTCGAGGCGGTAGCCGCCATGGAGCAGGGCACGCAAGAGGTCGCATCCGGTACCGAACTCGCCCACAACGCCGGCGAAGCCATTGAAGAGATGATGGTATCCATCAATAGAGTTGTTACAGAAATCGCCGGGGTTTCCACAGCAGCCGAACAGATATCGACATCGTCAGAGAAAATCGCGGCTGCGATGGACCAAATAGCGACGATCACCGAAGAGAATTCAGCTATAACACAAGAGGTCGCCGCATCTTCGGGTCAAGTCGAAACAGTAGTGGAAACGATTTCGCAATCGACCGCCCATTCCGCCGCGTCGGCTTCGGCTATCTCCGCATCCTCGCAGGAGCAGACAGCTTCGGTCGAAGAGATAGCGGCATCGGCCATCGAAGTCTCGAATATGGCGGATGAGTTAAGTGGATTGGTAGAAAAGTTCAAGATAGCTTAAAGCGGATTAGTGGGAGGGTTCACCGTGAGCGAGGAGCAGACGTTAGAACAAGAACAACTCGTTGTTTTTGAGGTGGGCGATGAATCGTTCGGTATAGATATATCGCTGGTGCAGGAGATAATCAGGCTCCAGCCGATAACCGAGGTGCCGCGAGCGCCGATGTATGTCAAAGGCGTTATTAATCTCAGAGGCAAAGTCATACCCGTTATCGATGTGCGCGAGAGGTTCAGTATCGGTATGGGTGAAGAGACAAAGGCGACGCGAATCGTCGTCGTCGATGTTCTCGGCAATATCGTCGGTATGATCGTCGACGCGGTAAGCGAGGTCTTGCGTTTAGCGACAGATTCAATCGAGCCGCCGTCGAGCATAGTCGGCAGCGTCGGCTCACAGTACCTGAGGGGAATAGGCAAACTCGAGGATAAGCTTGTCATACTATTGGATTTAGATACCCTTCTCGTCGAGATGGGCGCGAATTTGGTGGGGACGGCTGAAATCGCCTAACCCGAAGAAGCTCGGAAGCTATTGATATCCGGTTATACGGAAAGATTTCAACGGCAGCGGCTTACTATAACTGCGGGAGTAGATATGGACCTAGTATTTGACGCCACACCTGATGACTTGAGCGTGTTTCTACAGGAAGCGGATGAACTGATGCAACAGCTCGACGAGAATGTCCTTCGTCTTGAGAAAGAAGGCCAGAACCCGGAGATAATCCAGGAGATCTTTCGCGCGGCGCATACTCTAAAAGGCTCATCCGGCATGCTGGGACATGAGCGCATGGCCGAACTGACACACTCGCTCGAGTCGCTCTTCGATAAACTTCGTAGAGACGAGTTGAGTGTGACCACCGAACTCATCGATGTTTTTCTAGATTGCCTGGACGCCCTCAAGATATTGAAAGAAGAGTGCATTACCTTTAAGGCAAGCGACATCGATATAGGGACCCTTATTATAAAGATAGACGGGTTTGCTTCCGGGGCTCCTGTCGAAGCGAACATAGTCGCCGCCGTATCAATTGTTTTAGACGACCACGAGCACGACGTTATCAATATGGCCGAGGTCAAGGGTTCAACCGCTTTTTCAATCAGAATCAAAGTCGCGGATGATTGCATGATGCCGTCGGTAAGGTTCTACCAAGTGATCGAAGAGCTTCAGCCTGTCGGGGAGATAATAAAGACAAACCCCGGCATGGATGTGATAGAGAACGGCGAATGTGGTTCCGAGTTGGTGCTGCTTCTAGTGACCGACGAAGATCAAAGCCGTCTCGAAAGCATCGTCAAAGCCGTATCCGAGCTTTCCGAGCATTCAGTGGGGGTTTACAGTATTTCATCGGATCATGACGAAGACGAACCCCAAGAAGTTGAAGAGGCGACCGCTGTTTCCGGGGACAAGAGGATGCAGGACCTGGGACCCGAGGCTCGCGGCAAAAGCGCGCAGGAGTTGCAGCAGATGCGCACGGCCGCCGCCGTCAAGACGGTACGGGTAGATGTCGAGCGTCTGGACCATCTCATGAATCTCGTCGGTGAGTTGGTCATCGGCAAGACCCGCCTCCAGCAAATCGGGAGCGATTTAGCCAATAGTTATCACGTGGGAGATTTGACCTCGACGCTCAACGAGGTGACAGCGCATGTCGGGCAAATCACGAACGAACTCCAAGAAGAAGTCATGCGCGCGCGCATGCTCCCCATAGAGCAGGTATTCAACAAGTTTCCGCGACTGGTGCGAGATTTGGCGCGTACCGCGGGCAAGACCATCAATTTTGCCGTAGAGGGCAAAGAGACCGAGATAGACCGGTCTGTTCTTGAAGAGATAGGGGATCCGCTCGTACATATTTTGAGGAACGCAATCGACCATGGCGTCGAAACACCGGATGAACGGAGAAAAGCCGGTAAATCGCCCGAGGGAAGCGTATTTTTGGGCGCGCGTCATGAGGAGAACCATATCGTCGTAGAGGTTTCGGACGATGGTCGAGGTATGGATGTTCAAAAGATTAAAGATAAGGCTATACGCAAAGGGTTTTTGACACGGGAAGCCGGCGATCAAATGAGCGACCGTGAAATTCTCGACCTGATATTTCTGTCAGGATTTAGTACCGCCGATAAAGTATCCGAGATATCGGGTCGCGGTGTCGGCATGGACGTGGTTCGAAACAATATCAAGAAGATCAACGGTACCGTGGAGATCATATCCGAACTCGGTGTCGGAACGAAGTTCGTTATAAAGTTGCCGCTTACGCTCGTGATAGTCGACGCATTGACCGTCGTCGTCGGCGACAGGATCTACGCCGTTCCCCTTAACACGATAAAAGAGGTTCTAAAACTTGAGGACGGCCACATCAAGATGGTCGACAAAAAAGAGACTATGTTGCTTCGCGGCAGCGTATTGTCGCTGCTAAGGTTGAGCGAGCTTTTCAAGCATACCTCGGTTGCCGATCGCGGCAGCGAAGACGAACTCCATGTCGTAGTCGTTGGCTACGGGGAAAATCGTATCGGTCTCATCGTAGATCGTTTGCTGAGCAAGATGGAGATAATGATCAAAGCGCTCGGGGACTACCTGGGGTTAGTTGATGGGATTTCAGGAGCAACGGTCTTGGGAGATGGTCGGGTCGCTCTGGTCATCGACCCGGTAAGTTTGATTGTCAAATTTAATGCGGGCAAGAAGCTAAACGCGCAGCCGGTCTCCAAAAGCAAGAAATCAACGAGCAAGAAGATTGCATAGCGGGCCGGCTTTTTGCGATTAGGTTTAACAGGGAGAGATAATTGTGTCCAAGATGATAGGGAGTCTCACGCTAAAGCAAAGAGAATTACTGGAACGCATACTTAAGCTAAGCGCCGACAGCTCGGCTGTAGCTCTTAGCGAGATGACCGACAAGTCCATATTTTTGAAGTCTCCCGAGATCGATGTAGTGCCGCTCGGAGATGTGCCCGCGATAGCCGGAGGAAACGAGAATCCGGCGGTCAGCGTCTGCCTCTTGCTCCTCGGTGAAGCCCGCGGGAACATCCTTCTTGTGTTTCCCGGAAGAAGCGCATTCAAACTTGCCGACCTGGTTCTGCAGGAAGACTCCGGGGATACTGAGGAACTCAGTGAGATGGCCGTCTCCGTGCTCGGAGAGGTCGGGAACCTGGTTAGCGCGTATTTTCTAAGTACTCTCTCCGATTATACCGGATTAAGAATACAGCCGTCGGCACCGATGATAGTCCACGATATGGTCGAAGCCATAGTCAGCTCGGCGATGCTGATTCTTGAAGAAGCGCCGGATGAGATTCTTTACATTGAGACCAATATCGCCGACGAAAGCGATACGATCCAAGGCTATATGATGCTCTTTACCGATGAGGCGACGCTCCATTCAATTCTACAGGCGATGGAGGCGAGGTAGTAAATGGCTGAGAGTTTAATAAATATCGGAATCGGCGAATTCGAGGTATCCGGAGATCGCGGCAGTGCGATTATCACGCGAGGACTCGGTTCGTGCGTAGCGGTTTGTCTATACGATAACGTCGCGAAAGTAGCCGGGATGGCGCATATTATGCTCCCCGTCGACAACGGCAGGGATGAATTATTGAACGCGAGATTTGCCGATACGGGCGTCCCCCGATTATTCGAGGCGATGATAGAGCATGGCGCGGAGCCCGGACGTATCACCGTCAAGATGGCCGGAGGTGCTCGAATGTTTAAGATGCCGGGCGGCAGTAGTTTGCTCGAAATCGGTGAGCGAAATGTCGAGGCTATTACAGCGGTTCTCAATGAGCTTAAGCTCAAACTTGTCGCCGCCGACACCGGCAAGGATTACGGAAGGACAGTCGAGTTCTCGGTCGCAAGTGGTGAATTAATGGTTAAAGCAATAGGTCGTAGCGTGACCGTAATTTAGGAGGCATTAGAATGGGAAAGAACGTTTTGGTCGTTGACGATGCCGCCTTCATGAGAATGAAGATCGTCAAGCTTCTTACAGACAACGGGTACAGCGTTACAGGTGAGGCCGGCAACGGTGAGGAAGCGGTCATGAAATACCAGCAACTCAAACCCGATCTCGTGATTATGGATATTACTATGCCTGTCATGGATGGTATCGAGGCGATCACGGAGATCAAGAAGCTGGATGATAGCGCTAAGGTAATCGTCTGTAGCGCGATGGGGCAACAAGGTATGGTTATCCAGGCCATCAAGTCAGGAGCAAAGGATTATGTGCTAAAGCCCTTCCAGCCCGACAGGGTTCTGGAGGCCGTTAAGAAGCAAATCGGTTAGTTTTGAGTTCGGAGAGTGAAAATTTGCCCCAAGTAAAAGTTCTCGTCGTCGACGACTCTTTTTTTATAAGAAAACGTCTCGTTGAAATGTTAAACTCCGACTCTGAGATTAACGTTGTCGATACCGCCGAAAACGGCCTGGAAGCGATCGAAAAGGTCGCAAGGCTTAGGCCCGATGTCGTCACGCTAGACATAGAGATGCCCAATATGGATGGGCTGACCGCGCTTGTGCGAATAATGAAGGAGCACCCGACTCCGGTCGTTATGGTAAGCACACTGACTGAGGCCGGGTCTGAAGCGGCCATGACTGCCCTTATGAGGGGCGCGGTAGATTTTATACATAAACCAACGAGTTTTGGGGATACCAAGCTCTATAATATCAAGGAAGAAATCGTCGCCAAAGTCAAAATAGCGTCGCGCGCGCGTCTAAGGCTTGCGCAAAGTGCGCAACCAAGGACAATCGGAACGAGTGATCTCGTCCGGCCTGGCGGACACAGCAATAAACTCGTCCTCATCGGTTCCTCAACAGGCGGCCCCAGGGCTCTCTTGGAAGTCTTGCCGCGACTACCGAAAAATTTTCCCGCGCCAATTGCGATAGTCCAACATATGCCGCCCGGTCCGTTCATAAAATCGATCTCGAAAAGGCTCGAAGCCGACTCGGAGATCGATGTGAATGAGGCCGGTAATGGTGATAGATTAGAGCCGGGTCGCGCCCTGATAGCGCCCGGGGGCTACCATATGCTTATAGAGCAGGGGCGGGTCGTGAAGTTGAATCACGGGCCTTCCGTCAACTCGGTAAGGCCTTCGGTCGATGTCATGATGAGTTCAGCCGCCGCGGTCTATGGCTCACATATAATAGGAGTGATTCTTACAGGCATGGGGCGCGATGGCGCGGACGGTATGGCGCTCATCAAAAAAAAGGGCGGACGCACCATCGCCGAAGACGAATCGACATGTATCGTTTACGGCATGTCGCGGTCTGTAATCGAAAACGGCGACGCCGATAGTGTCGTACCCATAGAGCGAATAGCGAATGAGATAGTAAAGATGCTTTAGGAAAGAGGTTGCCGCGGTGGAGTTTAACGACAGTCCGGAGTATTCGTACTTTGTAAGCAAGATTAAGAGTCTTAGCGGTATCGATTTGAGCAATTATAAGCCTTGGCAAATACAGCGAAGACTCACATTCGTCATGGACCAAGCCGGAATGCAAAATTACAGGGAATTCGCGGATATGCTCGCGTCCGACAAGCGGAAGCTTAATGAGTTTGTTGACTGGGTGACGATTAATGTATCCGAGTTCTATCGCGACCAGCTGAAGTTTAAAGAACTTCAAGATGTTATCCTTCCCGAGCTGCTAAGCCATAAGAAAGAGTTGCGCATCTGGAGCGCCGGTTGTTCGAACGGATCCGAGCCCTACACCCTCACACTCATCCTTGAAGAACTGACGCCGGGAAAGCGCCACACGGTAATCGGCACCGACCTCGACGACAGAATCCTACAAAAAGCCGGGCTCGGGTGTTATGAAGACCGGGACATACGGAATGTCCCGAAACATCTTGTAAGCAGATATTTCAAGTGCGACGGTGGTCAAGCAAACTTGAGCGATGAGATAAAGCAACGCGTCGTTTTCAACAAGCACGACTTGCTAAACGACAAATACGAGAATGACTTCGACCTAATACTCTGCCGCAATGTGGTGATTTATTTCACTTCCGATGCTAAGGACCGGATATATCGGAATTTTAGAGAGTCGTTGACCGAGCAGGGAGTTCTTTTCGTTGGAGGCGCTGAGAGTATTCTGAATGCGAAGAGCTTGGGTTTACAGGTTGCGCGCCCGTTTTTCTATAAGAAGCTGCCTAATGACGGAGGATTGCATGTCAAGAGAGTTAGCTGAGAATATACGCAGAGCGATAGATGAGATGCCGCGGTTTTCGTTAGTGGCCGATAGGGCTATGGTCGGCCTGAGAGAGCAAGCGTTGAGCGGGGAGTCTTTGAAGGACCTCGGCATGTATGATGCGAGATTCGCTCGACAGATACTTCAGATGACTAAATATGCGGCGTTCGGGTTTGGTCCCGGAACGATCTCCCAAGGGCCGGCGGCGCTCGAGGACAAGGACGTGCTCCGAGGCGTCATGCTCGCCTTCTCTTTGCAGGACTTTATTAGCGGCGAACTCAAGTCCTATGGGCAAATCGCCGGAGAACTCTGGGAGCACTCCATAAACTGTGGACTTTCGGCCTGGATGATAGCGACGAAGACGAATTTCAGCGATTTAGAGCAAGCATTTGTGGCGGGCATGATGCACGATATCGGCAAAATCGTACTCGATAAATTTTTGTGTGAAGAAAGACTTATGTTGGTCGATACTATTACAGAAGATGGGCTAACCCCGGCAGAGGCGGAGAAAGCTTTGCTTGGGATAGACCACGCGGAAGCCGGAGCCCTCTTAGCGGAGAAATGGCACTTTGACGATGCCGTAGTCGAAGCCGTAAGGTGGCATCACGAGCCGGAAAAAGCTAGTGACGGATCAGACCTAACGGTCTTTGTCCACCTGGCCGATTGTATGTGTATGAGTCTCGGGCCCGCTCTGCGAAATGATGGTCTCGTTACTTTATTGGCAGGCAATATACCGTCGTTGGATTAGCTTGGCGGCATATTGAAAGCCGAGCGCGAAGCCGACAATCGAAAGGTAGCACAGCTCTAGATATCGGCGTTAAATGGAGGATATGATGGGGCAGGAAGTCGCACAAAAAATCTTAAAAGAAATAAGGGACTTACCACCGTTCTCAGCAATCGCAAATCGCGCGCTCAAGCTAACCAATGATCCTCGGGCGTCGGCGGTTGATATCAGTCGCGTTATATCGTACGACCCCGCGTTTACCGCGCGCGTGCTGCGCATGGCTAACTCGGCTTACTACGGGTTTGCCCGCAAAGTCACGACTGTGAGCGAGGCTATAGTCATTCTTGGCTACGAGACGCTCAAGAGCGTTGTTTTGGCGCTTACCCTCCAGAAATTCTACGACAACGAAGTCCGCGGATACGGGCTTGAAAAAGGCGATATGTGGAAGCACTCCGTTGGTTGCGCGCTTGCCTCGCGCCTACTTGCGACTCAGATAAAATATCCGGCCGTCGAAGAGGCATTTGTCGCCGGCTTGCTTCATGACGTCGGCAAAGTCATCCTTAACGAGTATGTAAGGGACGAAATAGACGAGATAATAGAGCTTGCCGGCAGCCAGGGACTCTCTTTTGCCGAAGCCGAAAAACGTGTGCTCGGCTTCGACCATCAGGATATCGGCTCCAAAGTTGCCGAGAAGTGGAATTTCAACGACACGGTAGTAGAGGCCATCCGTTGTCACCACCGACCGGAAAGGGCCAAGAAAGAGCCCGAGCTTACGGCAATCGTCCATGTGGCGGATTTCATCTGCCTCAGCTTGGGTCTTGGAATAGGAAACGATGGCATGCTCTATCCGCTTAAAAAGGAAGCACTTGAGATTTTGAAGTTAGACGAGCCGGAGATAGACAACCTGATTTATTCGGCTTATAACATCGCTGAAGAGATAGAAAAGATTCTGGCATAGCGCTCAGCCGGGATCTAGACGACATTGTAGATGGAAGGGACGGTAGAGATGCTCAAAGCTGAATTTGTAAACCCGTTTCTCGAAGCCGCTTGCGAAGTCTTCGAGACCGAAACGGGTGCCAAACTGCAAAAAGGACCGATTTCCGTTCAGAAGTCATCGTTAACTTCCCAGGAAGTCAGCGTGCTTCTCGGTATAACCGGCGAAATCCACGGCCAGGTAATATACGGTATTTCAACCAAGGCCGCGAAGAGGATCGCCTCCGCGATGATCGGGCGCAACGTACCCTTGCTCGACGAGCTTGCGCAAAGTGCGATTAGCGAATTGGGGAACATGATTACCGGGTTGGCGACGGTTAAATTTGGCGAGTCTTACTCAAGTCTGGCCATTACGCCGCCGACGCTTATCATAGGTCAAAAAGTCCTTATATCCACGATAGATATCCAGCGGCTCTATGTAGTTCTCATGAGCGAGTTTGGAGATATCGAGGTAAGCATAGCGCTCAAGGAGCGTGTTAGCGCGGAAGATATTTTGGCTTCCAAAAAGATGGCCTGCTAGAGATATAAGGGTTAACGACAGGGAAAGGAGGTGCAATATGATAAGAGGGTTATACGCCTCGGCTACAGGGATGCTTGCCCTAATGAACAAGCAGGATGTTATCTCGAACAACCTGGCCAATGTCAACACAACCGGATTTAAACGGGATTACGCGTCGATAACTTCTTTTCCGGAGGCATTGGTATACGCATCCGAAAAGAGGGTCGGCACGCAGGCTGCTCAGGCTCCCCTCGGCCGGCTAAGTACCGGGGTCGGTATCGGAGAAACCGGTTTCATAAATACGGACGCCCCGTTGCGCCACACCGGAAGTATGTTCGATGTCGCGTTATCCGGCAACGGGTTGTTTGCGGTCGGGACTCAAGCGGGTGAGCGATATACGAGAAACGGAAGCTTCGGAATCGACGGCCTTAGCAGATTGGTCGACCAGGATGGAAATCTTGTGTTAGGCGAAGACGGAGCCATAGCGATCGATGGCGATAAGGTCTTTATCGATGAGACAGGAAATATCTACGTCGACGATACCTTTGTCGACAAGCTAAAGATACGATATTTCGATGCCGATGAGTTGGAGAAGGCCGGAAGCAATTTGTTTATCTCACAGACCGAAGGCAAGGCTTCCGAAGCTCGCGTCAGGCAAAAGTATTTGGAAGGCTCGAATGTCGACGTTACGATCGAGATGGTCGACATGATCACGACGGTAAGGTCTTTCGAGGCCAACCAGAAGATATTGAAGAGCCAGGACGAAATCTTGGGTAGAGCGGTCAATGATGTTGGTAGATTAGCGTAAGAGGCTGGACCGGAAACGGAGGTCTCCCCAGAACCGCCGATTGATAGAGGCGGGTCAAACCCAACATCCCTTAACCGACATTCTCTATGCCTGCTCTAGTCCGAAATTACATGGATACGGTAAGAAGGAGGGTAGCATGATTGGAGCATTATGGACGTCGGCGTCGGGGCTGCACTCGCAAAGAGCGGCGGTGGACGCAATCTCGAATAATGTCGCGAATATCGGTACGACCGGCTTTAAGCGCAATATTACGCAGTTTCAGGATCTCGGCTATATGCAGGCAAATGCCTTAGGAGAGTTTGAGCCCGATAATTCAAGCGGGACGGGAATATCGATCGGCACGGGGGTTAGGGTCGCATCGACCCAGAGAATATTTAATCAGGGCAGGTTGGAGGCGACCGGCAACCCATACGATGTCGCTATCGACGGAGCGGGGTTTTTCCGGGTTCGACTTCCGGACGGAACCCCCGCCTATACGAGAGACGGCAGTTTCAACGCTGATTCAACCGGGAAGCTCACTACGTCGCAAGGGTATACGTTGGACCCCGCGATAACCTTACCCGAAGGGTCAACCGACCTTAATATACTGCCGAACGGTCAGGTTCGGGTCGTCGATATCAAGACCGGAGAGCTTCGAGAGGTCGGTACCATAACACTCTTCAAAGTCGATAACCCAAATGGCCTGTTAGCGGTTGGAGAGAACGTCTTCGTTCCGACTGCGGCCGGCGGCAACGCTGTCGAAGAGATACCCGAGAGCGATGGCGTGGGGCGGTTGACCCAGGGGTTTGTCGAGGGCTCGAACGTGGAGCTTGCGGATGAGATGACCCAGTTGGTCATCGCGCAACGCGCGTATGAGGTAAATTCGCGTGCCCTCAAGACAGCCGAAGAGATGCTGATGATAGCTACCAATATCAGGGCATAGCCAATATCGTCGACAGGTTGAAGGGTCTAGGGTATCGCGAAATATGTCAAGTAGAGAAGTGCGCCGGCGCCGAGCCGGTTCGTGTGAGCGGTTTGTTTCACCCGCGTTTGCGTAATTGTCGAGGCGGTTTTGCCGGAACGCTGGAGAAAGCGGCGGAACCTGACGATAACTATGAGCAAGTGGGGTGAGTTGTATGAAGGTCTCAAATGAGCAAGTCAAACAGGTCTTAGACAAGTATGCGCGGCAGGTCGAAAACAAAACGTCCGACCGGGCAAAAGGCTCGGAGCAGAAAACGGAAGCGCTCCGCCGCAATGTTGATTCCGTCACCATAACGGCTCGCGGGGAAGGGGCCAACAGAGCAATAGAAGCCTACAGAAAGCTTCCTGATGTTAGAAAAGACCTGGTTGATGAGGTAAAAACCAAAATCAAGTCTGGTGATTACGAAGTAACCAGCAAAGAAGTGGCAGACAAGATAGTCCATCGAATGATTGTCGATAAGATGGTCTAGACTATACCAAGGGTGAGAAAATTGAAGATCGATGATGTTGCTCTAGTCGATGTATTAAGATGCGAGAGAGAATCGTACCGGGACTTGCTTGAACTGGCGGAAAGAGAAGAGAGATTCATCCTAGAACGAGATGCGGAGGGACTGATGGAAGTCATCAGGGCGACAGAGCGGTTGATCGAAACCGTGCGCGAACTCGAGCGCGAGCGCCTAGCCCTGATATCGGCGGGGCTTAACCAGACTCCGTCCCAACCACCCCAAACGCTCTCTTCGGTTATGGATAGCTTGAGCGGCACGATGGCCGCCGAGGCCGCCCGGCTTAGGGACGAGATCCTCGAAGTTATCGAAGCTCTCAGTGAAGCCAACAGGACCAATGCCGAGTTGGCGCAGAGAAGCATCGGTTACATCGATTTCCTGCTCGGCACGCTTATCTCCGATGATGAGAGCTTTTGCTACGCTGAAAAATCAGTCGCACGTAATTCGAAACCGCGTTTGTTCGACGGAAGAGCATAAAAGGGTGTCTTAGATGAATGGGTTCTTTGGTATAAATATAGCGCGAAAAGCGCTGCAGACGAGCCAATACGCTATGGACGTCACATCGCACAACATAGCTAACGCAAACACGCCCGGGTATTCGAGGCAGAGGGTCATCCAGGGGACGACACCCTCATTCCCAGCTCCTTCGTGGAACAGACCGCTAATTCAAGGGCAGCTCGGGACAGGTGTCGAGGTTCACTCCATACAACGGGTACGTGATAGCTTCTACGACGGTCAGATACGGCGTGAGAACCAGTCGCTCGGTGGTTGGGAGACGACCCAAAGCACTTTGCAGCAAATCGAGACTATATTAAATGAGCCCTCGGACGGCGGATTACACAAGGCCATGGGTGAACTCTGGAATTCCTGGCAGCAGTTGAGCAAAAACCCCGAGAGCTTGTCGATGCGGACGTCGGTAATCGAAACCGGGCGCATGGTCGCAACGGTCTTCAACCAACTGGACGGGAAGCTCACCAGAGTCCAGGCCAACCTCAACGAGCAAGTCGCGGTCAAAGTGAGCGAGATAAATACGATAGCACGCCGAATATCGGAGATAAACCGGGATGTGCTCAGGGTCAAGACCTACGGCGCCGAGCCGAACGATTTGCTCGACGAAAGAGATCTACTGGTCGACAAATTGTCCAAGATGGTCGATGTTCAACTCCGCGAAATGGATACCGGCACACTTGTCGTATATATAAACGGCGCCCAACTGGTCTCGGAATACAACCATACCGAACTCGAGACGACGGCCAATCCGTTGAACAACGGCTACTACGACGTGAGGTGGAAGGCCTCCGGTCTTAATGCCACGATTTACGGCGGTGAGCTAAAGGGTTTGACCACGATGCGCGACGCGACGGTGCCGGCTTACAAGGGTAAGCTCGATACGCTTGCCGCGGCGCTTATCGATAGGGTCAATTCAGTCCATTTCGTCGGAATCGGCCTCGATGGTTTGGCGGGACGGAATTTCTTTGCGGGAACCGGCGCCGCGAATATAGCCATAAGCGCGGACATGTCCGACCCGAGGCGAATCGGCGCGTCACTCAGCGGCGCGGTAGGGGACAACGCGAATGCGCTGGCGATTGCGCGCATAAAGGATGCGTTTACCATGAGCGGCAACACCGTTACCATGGACGACTACTATCGGTCCATCGTAACTAATCTTGGCGTCGAGTCTCAGCAAGCTACCAGAATGCTGGCGAACGGCAAACTCTATTTTGAACTGATAGAGAACCACCGGCAATCGGTGACCGGGGTCTCGTTGGATGAAGAGGCGACCAATATGATTAAGTTTCAGCGCGCCTATCAAGCGGCCGCGCGCCTGGTCAATATCTATGACGAGATGCTCGACGTATTGATAAACCAAATGGTCAGATAGGGGGAGAAGTAGATGAGAGTTACCCAGAATATGCTTTCCAACACGATACTTAACAACATATCCGCCTCATATGGCCGCATTGAGAAGTATCAGGCGCAGTTAGCTTCGGGCAAGATAAATCGCCGCCCCTCCGATGACCCGGCCGCTGTCAATAAATCGCTCAGCTTTAGGTCGTCCGTTAAGGAGATCGAGCAGTATGCGCGCAATGTCGACGACAGCATCACGTGGCTATCGACCGCGGACGTATCGATGCGAAACGCCACTGAGCTTATGTACCGGGCTAAAGAGCTGGCTGTTATGGGCGCCAACGGCACGCTCGGCCAAAGCGAGCTGAACAAAATCGCGAACGAGGTGGATTCGATAGTGGCCGATATGGTCAATATCGGGAATGCCAACGTTGCCGGAAGATATATCTTCTCGGGGCAAAGGACGACGACGGCACCGTTTACTCAGGTAAGCGCGCCGGCGCCTGCTGTGAACTATAACGGAGACGGCAACACTATCGATTACGATATCGGCAAGGGGGCGACCATCAAGGTAAACCTCGCCGGAAATACCGTCTTTAAGGGAGCGACCGATGTTTTTCAGGTCTTACTCGACCTCGGCGCGCACCTTCGCGCGGGTAATTTCGCGTCGGTATCGGCCTCTACCAGCCTTATAGATAACGCGCTCGATGCGATTACGGATTCTCTGGCGGTTGTCGGGGCGAGGCTGAACCGCTTGGATTTCGCGAACGATAGACATATGGAGGACAGCCTAAACCTGACGGAGATCTTAAGTAGCGTCGAGGACGCTGATTTCGCCGAGGTAGTGGTCAGGCTGAAGGCCGAAGAGAATGTGTACCAGTCGGCGCTTATGACCGGGAGCATGTCCATACAGAAGTCGCTCATCGACTTCTTGAGATAGCTTTTGAGGATAAGAGCGGCGCGGGGTATAAGCGCTATCGCCAAACTGCGCGTCCGCGGAGTAAACAAAATAGATGGAAGTCGTTTAACAAACGAGCTATTAGCGTTAATATTATTAAACAGAGGAGACACCTATGGATGCCCGAACTGTATCGTTGATGCCCGAAGAGGCTCCCGAAAAAATTATGGCAAAGGTTGAAATGACGTCCAGAGTGAAGTTTGCGACCACCAGATTTGGAGTAGTCGAGATAGATGAGGACAAAATAATACGATTTGTCGAGAGCATACCGGGGTTTCCCGACGCGAAGGAATTTGTCTTGATACCGCATAAGGAAAACAGCCCGCTGGCCTGGCTTCAATCGACTGAGTTGGCGGATGTCGCTTTTGTCGTAATTGAGCCCTGGGCATATTTTAAAGACTATAACCCGGCCATAAGCGAGTGGGATTTGGAGAAGCTTGAAGCCGCGGAAGAAGGCGAAGCCGATTGCGAAGCATCACTTTTGGTTTTGTCTATTTTGACCATCCCGGGCGACCCGAAAAAGATCACCGCCAATCTCACCGCGCCCATAATCATTAATCTTCGCAATAACTTAGCAATTCAGGTTATTTTGGCTTATGATGGCTATATGACTAAGCATCCGCTGATATCAGAAGCCTAGGAGGAAGAGTGCTGGTTCTTACCAGGAAGATCAACGAGAGTATTAACATAGGCAACGATATCGAGGTCTTCATAGTCGAGGTAAAAGACGACCACGTTAAAATCGGCATCAAAGCTCCTAAGAATATCCCCGTCTACCGCCAGGAGATATACAAGGCTATTCTTGAGGAGAATGACCGCGCCGCTTCCACATCTAAAGACGCCCTCCAGAACCTAAGTGACCTTCTCGCCAAAGATATTTCTTAAAAAAACCTCCTTGATTTTGTGGAGAAACTTTAAAAAGCTGACGATATAACTGTTAAGTCCAGTCCTGTTCAGGGAGGATCTTTTCGGGCACCGGCCGGCCGGAAAGGGCACTCTCGGTTACGGACGGCAATGGCAAGGATGCCAAATAAACAGAGGAAATTCAAGGAGGAAACAAGAATGGCTTTAGTAATCAACACAAACATGCAATCACTCAACGCACAGAGGAACCTAAGTAAGACCCTCATGCCGCTCCAGACAGCGATGCAGAGGCTATCTTCGGGTCTTCGCATCAACTCCGCAAAAGACGACGCAGCCGGTCTCGCTATCGCAGTGAGAATGTCGTCACAGATCAGAGGTCTTAACCAAGCTATCAGAAACGCGAACGACGCGGTTTCGATGGTGCAGACCGCTGAGGGCGCCATCGATGAGATGACCAACGCCCTCCAGAGGGTCAGGGAGCTGGCAGTCCAGTCGGCCAACGCGACCAACACATCGTTGGACCGCGGCGCGACCGACAAAGAGGTCCAGCAACTTCTCCAAGAGATGGACAGGATCGCTACCCAGACGCAGTTCAACAACCAGACATTGCTCGACGGTACCCTCGGCACCAAGACATTCCAGGTTGGCGCCTCATCCGGCCAGACCATCGCGCTCTCTATGACGACCGGCCTTAGGGTCACGCAAATCGGTCAAATCGCCGAGCAGACCGCTGGTACGGCTGTCGATGCCAACGGCATAGTAGTCGGCGATAACGTCCAGATCAACGGCGTCCGCGTAGCCGACTCCGTAGTGGGCTCGGGTAAGGGCCAGGCCGCCAGCAGTGCTTACGCGAAAGCGCTGGCGATTAATTCGAGCGGCATAACCGGCGTGACCGCGTCAGCCGTATCCGGAACCAGGCTTTCCAATACCGCCAGCGCGGGCGTTACCATGGATAACGCGGGTGACTCTTACTCGCTCACCATCAACACCGTGGTCGTCGCGTCTTACTCAGGCATAACCAGCGTCTCGCAAGCCGCGCTCATGGATCGGATCAACCTGTACTCCACCGAGACGGGTGTCACGGCGACCCTTGACGGCACCAATATCGCGCTTACCGCGTCGGATGGTCGCAATATCGACCTGACCGCTACCAAGGTAGACGCCGGCCTCGCCGATACGGTAGCATTCGCCGCCGGCACAACCCAGACCCGCGGTTTCATCAAGCTCTCGGCAGCTAACAACATCACCGTGACCGATGCGAACAACAGGCTCGGTTTCGGCGCGAGCGCTGTTATCGCGAAAGACAGCACGACTCTTAACAGCGTAAACGTTACAACCGCGGACAAAGCCAACGATGCGATGAAGAGAGTCGACTCCGCGCTCCAGGTCATCACGACCATGAGAGCGGAACTCGGCGCTATCTTGAACAGGTTCGAGTCGACCAATTCGAACTTGTCGAACGTTCTCGAGAACATCACGGCAGCCCACTCGCGCATCATGGATGCCGACTTCGCGGCTGAAGCAGCGAACATCACTAAATCACAAATTCTCCAGCAGGCTGGTATCTCAGTACTTACTCAGGCGAATTCATTGCCTCAGAACGTACTCTCCCTGTTGGGCGGCAGGTAGATTTGGAGGGTTGAAGGGAGGGCTTAAGCCCTCCCTTCAAATACTATGGAAATGTGGAAGATAGGTTCAACCGATTTGAGCTTAAAGATAAAGCGGATTACCGCACTCGCCGAGTCGCCCAAACTTCAGCGTGCCGACATGGCGGCAAGGGCAGGCAAACAGCCTAAAGCGGACCCTAAGCCTGAAATCGAGAAGGCTCCCAGCAACAAAGCGGTCTTCAAGCTTTTAGACAACAAGCAAACGGTTATCCAATTCATAGACGAAAAAGGCGATGTAACAAAGCAGATTCCGTCGAAAGAGATGATCGCGGCGGCTGAGCATGTCCGGAAAATCATCGAACATCTTGTTGATAGAGAGGTGTAGTGTATCATGGCTTTAGCGACTTCAGGGATCTATTCGGGCTTGGACGTCGAAAGTATGATCAAAGGTCTCATGCAGGTCGAGCGCCAGCCGCTCGTCCGGCTACAGAAAAAAGAAGCCGGCTACCAAGCGAAGATCAGCGGGTTGGGCACGATGCTCTCGGCTCTTTCGGGTTTTAAGAGTTCGATGACCGCGATCAAAGGAAGCAGCCTCATAAGCATGAAGGCGGTCTCGCAAGACAGCAACGTCTTTACCGCGTCCGCGACGACCGACGCGGTCGCCGCTCTCCATAATATCAAGGTCAATAATATCGCGAGCGTGCAGAGTATTTATTCGGCGGCTTTCACCTCGGAGACAGCCGCCGTGGCCGATCTAACTACGCATGCCGTACAGAAACTTAAGATCCAGGTCGGCGCGGCGGATCCCGTTACCATAACCATAGATGCCAATAACAACACGTTGGCCGGCGTGCGCAATGCCGTAAACAGCGCCAATGCCGGCGTCAAGGCTTCTATTTTGAATGACGGGACAGGACACCGGTTGATATTAACTTCGACAACGACCGGAGCTTCAAACAGAATCTCGGTGCTCGTCGACGAAGATAATAACGGCGTGTTCGGCGAAGCCGCGGAGACGGATTTAATCGGGCTATCGAGGCTCGCGTTCAATCCCACCAGCTATGACGCCGCCGGGAATCCTACCGCCGGCGTTATGAATATGACCCAATCTCAGGCAGCCAGGGACGCCTCGCTTACCGTAAATGGTCTTGCCGTGACCAACTCATCGAATACGATAACGAATGTCATTTCCGGTGTCACTTTGAGCCTTAAGAAAGATTCGGCGGGCGGCACGCTCGCGCTCGATGTTTCGATGGATAGAGACGCGCTTAAAGCGAAGATGACCGCGCTTACCGGGGCCTACAACAACCTGATGGGCACCGTAAAAGATCTTCGGGGCGGCTCGACCGGCAAGGGCTTGCTTCGCACCGACAATGTCGTCAACACGGTCTACTCCGAACTGCGAGGGCTGACAAGCAACGCTTACAGCGGGTTGACCCTGGCCGATATCGGCGTCTCGGTAGACAAATATGGCGTGATGAGCTTTGATGCCGCAAAGTTCGACAGTAAGCTGTCGGCGAGTACGGCAGATGTGACCAAGATGCTCAACACTATGGGTACGAGCCTGGAATCGAAACTCGACAGCTATATCAAGACCGCTATTCCCGACAAGCAAGACGGATACCGGGCGACGATCAAGGTCATAACCAAGCGCGGGTCCGATATGGAACTCCGGTTAAGCAAGACCGAAAAAATGCTCAGAAAGAAATTTGAAAACCTCGACCGGCAGTTGGCGCAACTTCAAGGTCAGGGAAATTACTTAACCCAGCTGCAAACACAGATAAAGAGTATCGGAGGCAGTAAATAATGATGCCAAATACGGCTTACGCGCAAAACGCATATACGCATGCCATGGTCAACACATCGACAACACCTCTCGACCTCGTCATTCTTCTCTATGATGGAGCCATAGGGTTTCTCAATAAAGCGTCGCTCAGCATGAAAGATAATAACGTCTCTCAAAAAACGCAATACATTACGAGGACGATGGCGATTGTCGAGGAACTTCTAGCCTCGCTCGACCATGAGGCCGGCGGGGAGATCGCGGAAAGCTTGCAGAGCCTCTACCTGTATATGCAAAAGGAACTGACGATTGCCAATATCACTAACGATGCCGCGAAGATACGGCAAATCGAAGCGCTGCTAAAAGAGCTAAGGACCGCTTGGCGAGAGATTCGCTAAGCTTCTCAAAAATCAAGCACACCCTCTGGCCACCTTAGGATTTTCTAAGGTGGTTACGTGTTGTCGGAATGTGTCGCTTCTGTTATGGATTTTTGATAACATGGGTACATTATGGTTTCAGGGATTTTGCGACTCATATATCGCAGCGGTAATTAAAGTCTTTGTCTAGAAGTGGTTGAAGAAGGGGTTGCAGGTGAAGGTCGTATTCGTTAACTCCGGCTTGGATTCGGCTGATAAACCGTTTGATAGGTATATCGATTTAACCCTCCGCGATATGGGCGTCGATTACAGGTTGTTCGATTTTGCCGCTCACATCAAATTCTTCGACGATGCGTTTAACCATGCTAAAACAGCATATGACATAGACTATTCATCTAATCAACTCTATAGGCATTCAGCCGCTCCGCTTCTCCAGCTCGTCTCTGATTTTGAGCCCGATTTGGTTCTGGCTACCCAAGGCTGTTTTCTGCCGCCGATGACCGTTCGGTCGATGCAAAAAATGGGAGCCGTAGTCGTATTGTGGGTTTTGGACGACAATGGAGCGGACGAGACACTTAAGTATTCGTATGTTTACGACTACGTATTCACATTCGAGTCGAACCTCGTCGAAATTTACCTCGATGCCGGTTGCGCGAATGTAGCTTACTTACCACAAGCGGCATTCCCGGGTGTCTTTAAGAAACAGCCCGCTTCTCATTTTGAGTTTGACGTGTGCGTTATCGGCTCCGCCGATGGCGGCTCCGCCGAGGTTATCGATGCGATAGCCGGTTTTCTTATCGACGGCGATGTTCGAACGAGAATCTTAGGTGAGCGATGGGACGCGTTAAAATCCGCGCATATGCTTAATAAGTCGATTTCTAACCGGGCGATATACGCCGCGGATAGGGCGAGATACTATTCGAATGCGAAGATAAATCTAAATCCGCGGGGCAACCGCGATTTGACGCTCCGAGTCAACGGGCAAGAATGCGATATCGTGCGCTCTTCGCCGGAGCACAAGACCTTCGAGATTGCGGCCAGTGGCGGCTTCCAGCTAATCGAGAGCGTATCGCCCAATCTTGAAAGATACTTTGAGGTCGGCAGAGAGGTCGATATCTTCACATCGCCCGTTGAGTTGGCCGATAAAATCGCGTATTACTTAGAGCATTCTGACGAAAGAGAAGAAATGGCTCGTCTCGCACGTGAGCGATGTTTAAAAGAGCACACTTATGTCAAAAGGCTAGAGTTTATACTGGAGCATGCGTTACACAGAGATAGCGGGATGCTGATTCGAGATGCCGTCGCGTCCGTAAACAACGATAAGGCGCATACCTATGAAAAAAACAGGTTTAATTCCCGAAGAGATGACGAGATTATTGCGAGGACCGTGCCGGTCGAGGCAAAGAGGGTTCTGGAGATTGGATGCGGTGAGGGACTCCTTAGCGATATTTTGAGGTCGAAAGGTGTTAAGGAGATTTTCGGCGTTGAAGAGAACGAGGTCGTCGCGAACAAGGCCATCGACCGCCTCGACAAGGTTATTATAGGTAATATAGAAGAAGTGGAGCTTCCGTTTAGGAGTAATTTCTTTGATTGCATTATCTATAGGGGGGTGCTGGAGAACTTGCGGGAGCCCTGGCGGGCGTTGTCGAAGCAGGGGAACTTCTTGACCGCAAGCGGCAGGATTATAGCGTCCATTCCCAACACATTGTTTTTGCCGGTAATCAAGGACTTCCTGAAGGGTTGTTGGCGCTATAGCGGTAGCGGCACTTTGGACGGGACCCATCCCAAATCGTTTACCCTGCGCGAAATCGTTTATATCTTCAAATTGGCGGGATTTGAGATCGAAGCCGTAGAGGGGATCACCAATGGGCGTGTCGACTCCGATGAGGCTAGCGCTTTCATGAAGAGCATCAAACCGTTGAATGTGGCGGCGGAGAGCCTGACCGCCGAGATTCAATACTCTCATTATATGATGGTAGCTAAAAAGGTTAGGGCCGACGATAGAGGGGGGGTGGGCTTGTGCCTGGTAAAAAGCTAGACGACGAGAGAACGAGCGATTGCGGTTTAGCTTTTGGCCTCACGAGCACAGCCCCGGGTTTCCCGGCGGATGATTTGGGAGAAAGCGACCCGATAGAGGTCTTTGCCACACGCTTCATGCGGGAGCCTTGGCGATTTCCGGATAAGCATATCGAGCTTGCGTCGCTATCGGTAGCGATGATAGTCAGAAATGACGAAACCAATATCGCACGGAGTTTGGAGAGCATCAAAGACGTAGCGAACGAGATTATTATTGTCGATACCGGCTCATCCGATCAGACCGTAGAGATCGCGCGGAGTTATGGCGCGAAGGTATTTTTCCACCCGTGGAACAACAGTTGGTCGGAAGCCGGCAACATCTGCCTGGAGAACGCTACCTGCGACTGGGTGCTCTTTCTCGACGCCGATGAAGAGTTGATAGCGGAGGACGTATCGAGGCTGGCTGAATTGATTCAAGACATTGATCGTAGTCGATTCTATCTTAGTGAGATATATTACATCGGGGAGCATGAGGAAGATGGCGCCGTTTCAAATCTTTCCTTCAGTCTTTGGCGGAACAAATCGGAGTATCGTTTCGCTGACGGAGGCAAGGAGCAGTTAAAGGCGAGCGCCGGCCCTAACGACCCGAGTGTTGGTGTCGCGGAGGTCAGGGTCAATAATTTCAGCTATCTGAATAGACCAAACACCGGTAAGGCGCAGCGTGACCTTAGGTTTATTGTAGGCGAGCCGGATGACGGCTCGGGCGATTCGAGTATTCGAATCAAGGTCGGGGTCGATTACTTAGCGCAGGGTGACTTCAAGAGAGCGCTCGAGACTTACAAGCGTGCTTTCGCGAATCTCGCGGGTTCGGATATTCAAAACGCCGCGAGGCTCGTGAGTAACATGTCGCTGTGTCTTAAGGGACTGGGCCGGCACCGCGAGGCACTCAAGCTGCTCAGGGATGCTCAAGACGCTTATCCGGAATATGCGGATCTATTCTACTTGGAGGGCTTGGTCCATTTCGAGGAGCGGGACTACGCATCGGCCTCAACGTGTTTTGAGGCTTGCTTGACGATGGGTTCGCGAAGAAGTCTCTATTACGGCCATTCAGGCGTCGGTAGTTATATGGCGGCGTACATGGCCGCCCGAACATGTTTGGCCCTCGGCAACGAGGCGAAGGCTATATGTTATTATGAAAAAGCCCTGGCGTTGAATGCCGGGTATGGCCGGGCCGCGTATGATTTAGGACTGCTTCTAATGCGCAAAAACGGGCCGGAAAATGTCAGGCAAATTTTAGAGTCGCAGGTTGACCCGGCATCCGAGGCCGTGCTTTCTTCCTTATCGCTTCTATTTAGCCAAACCGGCTATTACGATATAGGCCTGATATATATAGAACGACTAGCGGAAAGAGGTTCCGCGCCCTCGCAAACGGCGCTCCTTAAGGGGGAATGCTTGTTTAATCTGGGGTATTTCAAGGAGGCGATCGCTGAGTTCGATAAGGTCGCGATATCGAGCCGACATTACTCCGCGGCATGCGCAAACAAGTCGGTCTGCTATATGCTCATCGGAGATAGTAAGCGAGCGATCGAGGCCATCGACCTCATCAAAAGCATCGAAGATTTTGCTTTGGTTCACGCGATTTATCGATCGGTCGCTTCCCTATCGAAGGGACAGGCCTCTTCGATTTCGCTGAATGATGCCGAGAAAGATAGCGCACTGGAAATTGTCGCCGACCTTATGGGAAAACTCTTAGAGCTGAAAAATCTGGACGTCTTCGAAAAAGCCGTAGCCCTATTAGACGAGTTCGGCCTGTCGCCGGGCGAGAGCAGTCTATTCCTTGGGAAGATATATTATGATGCAGGCTATAACGAAATCGCTGTCGAGGAGTTGATTCACGCGTACGAAAGCGGAAGCGCCGATGGAGAGTCTTTTTATATCCTTGGCAGCACTGCGTTCGACAACGAGTTCTTCGAGGAGGCTAAGACTTTTTTCTTTGAAGCGTTGCATAGAGGAGTCGAAGAACTCGGGCTCTTCGTACTGTTAGGTCGCACCCTCATAAAACAAGGTGAGATAGGCCTCGCAGCGGAGGTCTTCGACGCCGGCGCGGGCAAATACCCGAACTCCCCCCTAATTGCCGAGCTTAGACAGAGCATATAGGCAGGGCTATTAATCTTAAAAAACCTTAAAGCGCTCTCCGCTCCTTGCCGAAGTTAACATTAGGTCGCGAGACCGTTGATAAGGAGCGAAGATGTCGGAAGCAATAGCTTTAAGCATGGATTCTGAGGCGCGAGGCGAACAAAGGGTTGACAGGGCCGGGCTGGTAACAGGGGCCAGGGAATACCGAATGACAGAAGTATTCCGCACCAATCAAATCAACATCAACCTCCCCGAAGATTCCTCAGAGTTAGAGCCGAAAATTGTTTTCTTCGCCGCTCGCATGTAATCGTTCCAGCGCTGCGAGATAGGAAAAGATCAAAAAGATGTTATATCTTATTGAAAACGATAAAATGGCTTGTGGTTAGCACACAAAAAGCGCAAAAAACCGTATCTTATAAAATAGGCTTCTAAAAAATAATAATTTGGCTAATTAGTTGATAAGTAATCGGTTTTTATCTTAACATATAGAAAGCCGTTGATTGCCGGATGACGGATCTGGTGTTTAGCCGGCGAGACCAACGGCGAAGCCGGAGGATTGTGATGAAGAAGAGTACCACAGATATCATGACCGCAAAACAGCTTGCCGAATATTTGCAGATGAGCCGGATTACGGTTTGCAGGCTCGCGCGCGAGAAAAAATTGCCGGGTCTGAAAATAGGCAAGGCATGGCGTTTCCCTAAGGCGCTCATCGACAAGTATATTGCCTCGGGGAGCAATTTCGAAGAGGTCTTTGAGAGTCTAGAGGCGGCTGGAGGCGACCGGAATTGATTGGGAAATTGTTTTCAGGTGCCGCGATCGTCGTTCTGCAAAAAGGCTTGGACGCGACTTCGCTCAGGCAGCAGGTAATCTCGGAGAACATAGCGAATATTAATACACCCGGCTATAAAAAGCGAGAAGTCCTATTTGAGGGGGAGCTAAAGCGCGCGCTGGATAAGAAGTACGATTCGGGAATGCGGCAGACCGATGCGCGGCATTTCCCCGGAGGAAGGTCGCTTGCGGGGGTCGGTGCGCGAGTCGACGTGCTTAACGCGACTTCAATGCGCGAGGATGGCAACAACGTCGACGTCGATGAAGAGATGACGAATTTGGCGGAAAATAATATCCGGTTCAATACTATGGCTCAGCTAATCGCAGGCCGTTTCACCGGTCTTAAGAATGTTATCAACGAAGGAAGGAGGTAAGACGTGAGTATATTTTCGACGCTGCGGATAAGTTCATCGGGTCTTAGCGCAAACCGTTTATGGCTGGATACGATATCGAGCAACATCGCCAACGCGAACACGACGAGGACGGCCGAAGGCGGCCCCTACCGAAGGCGGGATATCGTCATGACGCCGCAGGGTCGAGGCGGTTTTTCTCAATTACTAGGGAGCGCGGGCAGCACTTTAGCAGGACAAGGAGTCAAAGTAGCGGCCATATTGAAAGATAGCGGCGCTCCCCGCATGACGTACAACCCCGAGCACCCGGACGCGGACGCGAATGGATATGTAGCAATGCCGAATGTAAATGTCGTAACAGAGATGGTAAACATGATTGCGGCGACACGTGCCTATGAGGCCAACGTCACTGTGATGAACGCGGCAAAAAGTATGGCTATGAAATCGCTGGAGATATAGTAAAGAAGGTCGGCCGATATGGAAATAGATCCCGTTAAGCTCAATCCGATACAGGGTGCGGCAATCTCACCGGCTAGGGTCGAAAGTCCGTCTGGGAAAGTCTTCGGCTCATTTACCGAGGTCTTCGATCAAACAATCAACAAAGTATCTGAATTACAGAAAAGCGCGGATACGGCGGTCGAGAAATTCGCCGCCGGTGAGCTTGATGTCCATGAAGTAATGATCGCGGTAGAAAAAGCAAGCGTCGCAATGCAGCTGACAATCCAACTCAGGAACAAAGTAATGGAAGCATATCAGGAAGTAATGAGAATGCAAGTTTAAGGTGGGTGAGAATTAGCTCATGGCATCGCCCCCCGGAGTGCTTGAAAACGCCAAAACAGGCTGGGATAAGCTTGATATAAATCAGAAGATGATTATCTTGATGACGGTCATCTTATTTGTCGTTGCGCTGGGTTCGCTCTTCTTCTGGGTCACAAGACCATCGTACTCCGTTCTCTTTTCGAACTTGAGTTCCGAAGACGCGGGCGCGATCGTGGCCAAACTCCAAGAGAAGAAAGTTCCCTATCGTCTCAACGGCTCGAGCATAATCGAGGTTCCGAGCAATCAAGTCCATGAAGCCCGTATCCAATTGGCTGGCGAGGGCCTGCCCGAGGGAGGCACGGTCGGTTTCGAGATATTCGACCAGACCAATTTTGGATTATCGGAGTTCGCTCAGAAGCTCAATTATAGAAGGGCCTTGGAGGGTGAGTTGGGGAGGACCATCTCGCAGATAAACGAGATACAGGGGGCCAGGGTACACATAGTCATGCCCGAACCTTCGCTCTATAAGGATAAGGAGAATCCGGCGACCGCTTCGGTCGTAATAAAACCCCGTGCCGGCGCCAGGCTTGCCGATAATAAGGTTCAAGGTATTGTAAATTTGGTCTCGAAGAGCATCGAAGGGCTAAAGACCGAGAACATAACGGTCGTCGATACCGCCGGCAATATCCTGAATGATGCCACCGGAGATTCGTCGTTCGCATCGGGCGGTAATTACACCAAGACCCAGCTGGGCGCCAAGGAAGCTTATGAGGGAACACTCGAGAAATCGATCGAGTCTATGCTCGGAAAAGTCTTGGGGAGCGAGAACAATGCCGTTGTGCGAGTCTCGGCCGACCTCGACTTCACCCAGAAGAGTACGGCGAGCAAAATCGTCAAACAAGAAGAGACACCTGTCGTAGTCAGCGAAGAGGTCGACAAAGAGAAATACGAGGGCAAAGGCGCCGCACCGGGCGGTATCCCCGGAGTCACGTCCCAAGTGCCGAGTCCTAACACCACCGAGCAGCAGGCATCCGCGACATATCCGAGCAGCGGCCAGGGTGACGGTGAGTCGAATTATTCGCGGCAGAAGAAAACGACCAACTACGGTTTTACCGAAATCAGCGAAGAAGAGGTAAAACCGCCCGGCGAACTCAAGAAGTTGTCGGTCGCGGTAGTCGTCAACAATGACGGCAGTAAGCCGATTCTTGATGAGACGATCGAGCAATTGGTAGCTGCGGCTTGCGGCATCGACAAGGGCCGGGGCGATGTGCTAACCGTTAGCAGCGTGCCTTTTGATACCGAATGGATGAAAAAGGAAGAAAAGGCTATCGCCGATGCCCAGCAGCGGGAGATGTATACGGAATACGGCAAATATGCGCTGGTCGCGATTGTATTTATAGTGGGTATGTTCGCTCTGTTGAAAGTTATCTCTAGCTTAAGGCCCGCAAGGCGACCGGAGTTGTTGATACCTCGCTCGGTGTCGGCGGCCGGGGCCGCGAGTCTAGACCTCGGAGATATAAGTATCAGCAATATTACACCCGAGAAGAAGAGAGAGATGCAGATTGAGCAGCGAAAATCGCAGCTCACGAAAGAGGAGATACAAAACCTCGCGAAAGAGAGACCCGGAGACGTCGCTCAGTTGCTGCGCATCTGGTTAAACACGTAGGCGCTCTGCCGGCCACAGGCTCCGGCACTCGGCGCACAATGCCGGCCTTTTGTCTTAAGGCCCGCGTCTTTTATCGTAACGGTCACGCGGAAAGCATATTAGTTTTATACAAAGTATCACGGGGGTTGATTGCAAGTGGTGGCAAGGATACGTTCGGGAGGCCTTAAGCAAGGAGTATCCGACAGGCAAAAAGCCGCAATCCTCCTGCTCGCACTGGGGCCGGATTTGTCGGCACAGGTGTTAAAGAGGCTCAACGAAGGCGAGGTCGAGCTGCTGGTCGCGGAGATAGCTCACGTTGAGAAGTTACCCCAAGGAGTCACCGACAAGGTTCTCAGCGAGTTTCATGACTTGTATGAAGCGCAGGGCTTTATCACCTCCGGCGGGCTCGAGTACGCGAGCGATATTCTTGAGCGGGCGCTCGGCAAGAACAAGGCCCGTGAGATTATCGAGCGCTTGAGCGCTACTCTCGAAATAGCCCCCTTTCATTTTTTACGTAACGCCGACCCTAACGAGATATTGAGTTTTATAGAGGACGAGCATCCGCAGACTATCGCGTTGGTCTTAACCCATCTTCGCCCGGAGCAGGCATCGTTGATTTTAAAACAGCTCGAGACGGTCTTGCGGGCCGAGGTGGTGCGGCGTATCGCTTTGATGGATAGGACGACGCCGGATATTATCGCTGAGGTAGAAAACATCCTCGAATCTAAAGTATCGTCTCTCGCCAGAGGTCAGGAGTATGCCGCCGTGGGCGGTCTCGATGCGACGGTCAAGATACTCAACCAGGTGGATCGCGGCACCGAGCGGGCCATTCTTGAGATTCTTGAGGACGAAAACCCGGAACTCGCCGACGAGATAAGGCGCAAGCTATTTACGTTCGAGGACGTTATCAACCTCGAAGACCGTGCGATTCAGCGTGTTCTTCGCGAGGTCGAGACGAAGAGGCTCGCCCTCGCGCTTAAGACCGCGAATGACGAACTCAAAGAGAAAATCTTCGCCAACATGTCGCAACGAGCCGGAGAGATGCTCCGCGAAGATATGGAGTTTCTCGGTCCGGTTCGCCTAAAAGACGTGGAACTCGCGCAGCAAGAGATAGTAAACACAGTCCGCCGTCTAGAGGAAGACGGGGAGATCATCATAGCGCGCGGCGGAGAGGAAGAGATAGTTGTCTAGAATTATTCGCAACCGCGACAGCGTAAAGAGCTTGAGTTTCGATAGGCTGGCTTATGAGCCCGGTGCGTCCGGGCTTACGGGGGGTCCCGAGGGCTTGGCCGATGCTCACGCGCAAGCGGCCGCTATTATCGAAAAAGCGCAAGCGGATGCGGTTGAAATCAGGAACGGGGCCCACGAAGCGGGGCACCGTGCCGGCATGGAGAGGGCGGCGTTGCGGGTCGCCGAGACGACTCAAGCGATAATCGCACTAGCCCAAGAAGCCTCCGAACAGAAATGGAAGTTCATTCACAGGGCGGAAGAAAATATCGTCGAGTTGGCGTTGGATATAGCGGAGAAGATCGTTGCCGAGCACGTCAAGCTCAATCCCGAGACCGTAACGAAGATCGCGAAAAAAGCGTTGCTATTAGCGGTGGAGCGGGAGCATATCGTCATACGGGTCAACTCCGAGGACCTCGAGGCGATGAAGAAAGCGAAAGAAGATCTCATGTGCGCCATGGATGGGATTGAAAAAATAGAATTGATTGCCGACCGCAGGATAAGAAGGGGCGGGTGCGTGATAGAGACTAACGCCGGTAATATCGACGCCGGTATCGAGTCTCAATTAAACGAAGCAAGGCAATCCTTAAAGGGAGCAATCGACGTTGATTGATTCGCAACAGAGCACCCCGGATTTCGTCAAGTTGCACGACGCGCTCAGGAGGATCTCGACGATTAAGCAGAATGGCAGGGTTACCCAGGTTGTAGGCCTCGTAATCGAAGCGCAGGGGCCGCCTGCCCAGGTCGGCGAAGTCTGCTATTTGCACATATCCAGGAACCAGCCTCCGGTCGAGGCTGAAGTCGTCGGTTTTAAGGAGAATAGAGTTCTTCTCATGCCTCTAGGAGATATGAGCGGCATCAAACCGGGCTGCGAAGTAGTGGCGAGCGGCAAGTTTCTGTCGGCAGGGGTCGGCAGGTCCCTCTTGGGCAGAGTCATAGACGGCTTAGGTAGTCCCATAGATGATAAGGGTCTGATATTTCCCGAAAAGGAGTACCCGCTCCACAACCAACCCCCAAACCCGCTAAAGCGCGCGCGGATCAGTCAACCGCTCACGCTGGGAGTTAAGGCCCTCGATGGGGTTTTGACATGCGGCAGGGGGCAAAGAATCGGTATATTCGCCGGCAGTGGTGTCGGAAAAAGCACGCTTCTCGGCATGATCGCCAGAAATACGAATGCGGATGTCAATGTTATCGGGCTGATCGGCGAGAGGGGCAGGGAGGTTCGCGACTTCATCGAAAAAGATTTAGGCGCGGAAGGTTTGGCGCGTTCAGTCGTGGTTGTGGCTACATCCGACAAGCCGGCGCTGATACGTCTTAAAGGTGCGTTCGCGGCAACGGCGATTGCCGAATATTTTAGAGACCAAGGCCTCGACGTGATGCTTATGATGGACTCTGTGACGAGGTTTGCTATGTCGCAGCGCGAAGTCGGGCTCGCAATCGGTGAGCCTCCGGCGACCCGCGGTTACACACCGTCTGTCTTCGCGCTCTTGCCAAAGCTGCTTGAGCGCTCAGGTACCGCTAAATACGGTACGATTACCGGGCTCTATACGGTCCTGGTCGAGGCGGACGACATGAATGAGCCTATCGCCGACGCGGTCCGAGGGATTCTCGACGGCCATGTCGTGCTATCTCGAAGACTCGCCGCTCAAAACCATTACCCGGCTATCGATGTCTTGCAGAGCGTAAGCAGGGTAATGCCCGATATCGTAAGCAGGGAACACATAGCCGGCTCAGGCCGGCTGCGCGATGTGCTCGCCACATACAGGGAGGCCGAAGATCTTATCAATATCGGCGCCTATGTAAGCGGCAGCAACTCGCGAATAGACTACGCGATTGATTTGATAGATCAGGCGAGAGCGTTCTTAAAGCAAGATGTTGAAGAATCGCTTCCCTTTAACGATACGGTAGCCGAGCTACTGGAAATATTCGCCGAGCGACAAGAGTTCTAAGGGACATTATGAATAGGTTTGTCTTTAAATTAAAGCCGGTTCTCCATCATCGACATAAGAAGGAAGATTTGCTGAAAAAGGAATTGGCTGAAGTAAAGCGGTTGTATGAGTCTGAAAAAGAGCGCTTGACGGAGCTGAGCGTTTGGCATGCCGATTCCCGTAAAGGTTTGCGCGAAAAGCAAAAATCCGCCATAGACGCGACCGAGATATCGGCGCATGCAAAATTCATAGAACGATTGGAGCGTCAGATAGAGGTACAATTATCCCGGGTAGCCAACCTTGCGTACGAGGTTCGAAAAGTTCAAGAGCGCTTGCTTGGTGCCGCGAAAGACCGGAAGGTTCTAGAGAAGCTCGAGGAAAAACAGCTTAGTGAGTATAAGTTGGAGGCTGAACGAGTCGAACAGGGTATAATCGATGAGATTGCGACGGTCCGCCACAACAGGGACGATGGGAGTCCGCTAAGGAGGAATCATGCCGAGCGATCTTGAGCGAGTCGGCTCGCGCCCTTACAAAATACGATATCGCCTAAGCGCTTTTACACTGTCTCAACATAAAGCTTTTGAGACTCGCGAAGGGATACCGCTGTTTAAAGAAACGCGGGCCTATGTAGAGAAAGTCACGCGACGCCGGAGAGATAAGGGGTTGAGAGGATGAGCGCCGACAAAAAGAAGAAAGGCGGAGCGACGCTCAGCATTATCTTGATATTGGTATATGCGGTAGTGCTGCTCGGCTCGCTCAAATACACCGGCGTAATAAAATTTCCGGCCAAGAAAAAGACTAATGTCGCGAAGGAAGAAACCGATAAAAAGGATAAGAGTGGGTCGACTACAACGACCACAGCAGCGGAAACCGGATCCGAAGCAACTCCGACGACGACAACGACGATATTAACGACAACGACGACGTCTGAGGATCCGGCGGCGGGGGAAGACAAAAGTTCGGACAAGCTTAAAAGACTGGTGAAGATCTACGAAGCTATGGACGCCGGCCAAACGGCTATTATCATGTCCAAGCTTACCGACAGTGAAGCTGTGTCCATATTAAGCGTGATGGACGAGGAGATAGCCGCCGAAGTGCTATCCGCCATGGATACGGATCGCGCTGCCGCTCTTAGCAAAAAACTCGGTCTCTAGCCGTTTGACCGATTTCGCTGAAGGGAGGTGAAAATATGAACATAGCTCATTTGCCCATATCCGGCTCGACTCAGAGCCGTTCATCCACGCCGGCACAAGGAGCGGACCTAAAAGAAGCCGCTCAAGATTTCGAAGGCCTGCTAGCCGGCATGATCTCCGAGAACATGGACGCGGCCGGCTCGACCCCGGCTGAAGCAGAAGCCCGCATACTCGGCGATACCCCGACGTGCTTACTCTCCAACCAAAAGATGAGCGAGGAACAACTCCTGGCGATCCTTGAGGAAGCGGGCGATGCGTTGACCGCTCTCGGTGACAAGCTGGAGGAGATAATGACATCGCTGCTTGGCGGAGAGAGAATTGAGTCTCAGATGGAAGGGCTCAAAGGCGCAATCACCGGTTCGATATCCGAGCTTAGTGAAAGCGCGGAGAAGATGAAGGGAAATAATCTCATCTTGAACGCGCTGCTAAGCCTTGAGGCTGTCCTCAATAGCGAAGGGGCGCCTAACGCACTCGAGAGGTCTGCTGAAACCCTTCCGGAGTCATTGAGACTCAAGCTCAATCTCCATCTGAAGGATGCGGCGAAGACAGGCTTGCCCGAAGGCTCGCGGACCGATACGTTCCGTTTCAAGCTCATTGCGCATGTGATTAGTGGAGAGTGCGCCCAGGCGGACAAGGCAGGCGTTCTCAACCCACACGCTAACATGATGGCTACGATGCGGGGTTTAGGTAATATCCACGCGGAATTGACGAACACCGCGCCCGCTATCGGAGGCCATGCGGCACGGCTACTCGCGGAGAGTCGGATGTCGGTAAGAGGTGACGCGCTCGACGGGATGGTAAACGACAATGAGCGACCGGCAACGGACGGATTGAAGTCGATAGTCGCGAACAAACTCGCCGCAACCTCTAATGCCGGCGAGAACGCGCGGAATGCGGTTCGCGCGCAGCAAGGCGCGGCGGGCGATGCGATGACAGCCGCAATCGATGACGTCGCGCCTGTCCGGCCGGAGACCGTATCCGCGAAGGAAGGTCGTAGCGTAGCGGATACTAGTACGACCGAGGCCCAGGTAGAAGATACGGCGCTTGTCGAGGTCGCCGGCTCGGAGGTTGAAGGTGGTCGAAGTGAGGGCGGCGCGTCACACGACGCACGCGGCGAAACGAACCTTCAAGTCAACGGCTCGGCAGCCGAGCGTAACTCAAGCGTTTCCAGGGCCGGTTTTGCTCAGCACATGGCGAATGCCGCGGAGTCGGCAAAGGCAGGCGCGACCGATCCCCACGGTGTCGTGCGCCAAGTAAGCGATAATTTCGTCGAGAAGTTCGACCTGCTTCTCTCCGCAGGCAAGGGCGAGGCCAAAATTCAGCTTCACCCCAAATATCTGGGCGAACTCAAGATACATCTGCTCGTCGAAAACGGCTCGATCAAGGCGGTACTGGACGCTTCGACATACCAGGTAAAGGAGTTGCTCGAGGCGAATTTACAGAGCCTTAAGCAATCTCTCGAAAATCAGGGCATTCAGGTCGGCAGGTTCGAAGTATTCGTAGGGCAACAGCAGAGCCGCGGCGGGCAAGGTCTCCACAAAAACCGTGCCGATACGCAAGCGGAGCAGGGGCTTCTGAATACCGAAGGTGAAGCGCAAAAGATCAAGGCCGGCAGCAATATCGAAGGCAACATAGCCGTAAACCTGTTGGCATAGGAGGCGATTATTATGACGGTAGGCGCAGTCTACCAGGCCGGTTCGACAGTTGTCGAGAGCGGCCAAAACAAGACCATGACGCTCGGAGACGGACTCGGCAAAGACAGTTTCTTGCAGCTTCTGATAACTCAGATGCGGCACCAAGACCCGCTTGAGCCGGTCAAAGACACCGAGTATATCGCGCAGCTTGCTCAATTCAACTCACTCGAGCAGATGCAGAACTTGAATGACAAGGTCGACAAGATGCTTAAATGGTCGCAAATGACCCAGGCAAGCGGCTTAATAGGCAAGGAAGTCGATGGCGTTACGCCAGACGGTACCATATCCGGAGCCGTCAAGGAGGTTCGCTATGTTGAAGGCGAGCCGAGACTCGTAGTAGGGTCACAGCAATTAAGCCTGAGCGAGATTGCCGGAATCTACGAGAAAGCGGCCCAGGCGCCGATAACTAAGATTAGCGCCTAGCAACTGGAAGAGCCTTGAATATTTAGGGAAAGGAGGATTTACGTGACAGACAAGATTTTCGTGCACCGGCAACCTATACGGCCGATAGAGCGGATAGAGGGAGACAAAAAGCAGGTCAAAAAGACTGCGGCCACCCAGGGACCATCGTTTAAAGATGTTTTGACGGAAGAAATCGGCAATGAACTCAAGTTCTCGGCCCATGCTAGGGCCAGGTTGGAGGCGCGGAATATCAAGCTGACCGAGTCACAGCTAAGCCGGCTTCATACCGGTGTGGACAAGGCGGCGAGCAAGGGCGCGCGTGAGTCGCTGGTGCTCGTCGATGATGTAGCTCTCGTGGTGAGCATAAAGAACAAAACCGTTATCACAGCGGTCGATGATAAGAACTTGAAGGAAAACGTTTTCACAAACATCGATAGCGCCGTGATTATGTAGGTTGTTTTGAACTGGACCTCTCTGAGGAAGTTCGTAGTCGCCGATTGACAGAGGCGGCTAATCGAGGCCGGTTCACCACGGGCGAGATTATTAATAACTACGGATTATTTAGGAGGTAGATGCGCTATGATGCGTTCAATGTTTAGTGCGGTATCGGGTCTTAGAAATCACCAGGTCCGCATGGACGTCATAGGTAACAACATCGCAAATGTCAACACGGTCGGCTTTAAGGGTAGCCGCGTAACCTTTCAGGATATGGTCTACGAGTTGACCAAGGCGGCGAGCGCCCCGTCGGAGGGCCTCGGCGGCTCTAACGCACACCAGGTCGGTCTCGGCATGATGGTCCGCTCAGTCGATACGCTTATGACCCAGGGCTCGCTCGAGTCGACCGGAAAATCAACCGACCTCGCAATCCAGGGCGACGGTTTCTTCGTTCTCGATACCGGCCAGGGAAAGGTGTTCAGCAGGGTCGGCGCGTTCGATGTCAACCTTAAGAAAGACCTCGTCGACCCCGCGACCGGTTACTATGTCATGGGTTGGACGAAGGGCAACAACGCCGCTAAGCCCACCGTTATCGATACAAGCATGAAGCCGACGCATATCAATATCCCAATGGGCCAATTGATGTTGGCGAAAGCCACATCGAACGTCACGTTTACCGGCAATCTCGATGCGGACGAGATAACCGGCTACAAAGCTAACGCGACGGTTCAGGTCTATGACAGCCAGGGTACCGCCCACAACCTAACCTTTGCCTTTACTAAAAACGCGACCGCGAACACCTGGGACTACGCCATCACGACGGTAGCGCCGACAAGCATAACGAGTGGCGGTACGGGTACGCTAAAGTTTAACACAGACGGCTCTATCAACCTTACAGCACCGCCTACCGGCTCGACTATCCCGGCGCTTGTGGTTAACCCCGGCAACGGCGCGAGTGCGATTAACGTCGCCCTCGATTTTGCACGCGCAATCCAGTTCGCCTCGGATAAATCCGATATCGCCGCCCGGTACCAGGACGGCTTCCCGATGGGTGTTCTTGAGAACTTCTTTATCGGTGTGGACGGTGTCATCACCGGAACGTTTACCAACGGTATGAACCAAGAGCTTGCCAGGGTCGGGCTGGGTGTCTTCGGCAACCCGGCCGGCCTCTTGAAGGCGGGCGCCAACGCGTTTAAGCAGTCGAACAACTCGGGTGAACTCCACTACGGCGCTCCGGCGACCGGCGCGAACGGAACGCTCGTCTCGGGCTCGCTGGAGATGTCAAATGTCGACCTCTCTCGAGAGTTTACGAATATGATCATCACCCAGCGCGGCTTCCAGGCGAACTCGCGAATCATCAGCACATCCGACGAGATGTTGCAGGAGTTGGTCAATCTTAAGCGGTAGTCTCTAACGATTAAAAACAGACCGCAAATTAGCGGCATAATATCACTGCGGAAGGGCGGCATTGCCGCCCTTCCGTTTTACTAAGGTCGGCGGGTATTCTTGCCGATAAGAATAATCGTAGCTTGAAAAGCAGTAGTTTAAATTAGGTCGTTATCGTATCAATGATTGCTAGATTGGCGAGGTAGACCAGTGATTAAGTTGACACGGATAGATGGAAGCGAATTAACAGTAAACGCAAATCTAATCGAAGTAATAGAAGCAAACCCCGACACGGTAGTAACCCTTATAACGAACAAAAAGTTTCTCGTAAAAGAGTCACCGCTCGAAATCACCGCAATGGCGGAAGACCACTACAAAAAGGCCGGAGGGCCTAGATTGATAGTGAATCTTGCGCACACCTCCCATTCCGACGACCACCCGGACTCGAGGCTCGCAAAATAGTGCGATTTTTCGCGTGAAGAAGGTGCGTTTGTGGATATCACAACTATAATCGGTATTATTATCGGTCTTGTCTTGATTACGTCGTCCATCGTAATGGGAGGAGATATAGCCGTATTCTTCAACCTGCCGTCGATCTTTATCACCTTTGGCGGGACCTTGGCGGCCACTCTAATTCATTTTAAGGTCGGCCATGTGGCCGGCGTAATGAAAATTGTTAAGAAAGCGTTTTCGGACCCAAAATTGAATTCGGCCGAATTGATAGCGACGATGGTAAGGATTGCCGAGCGCGCCAGGAAAGAGGGTCTGCTCGCGCTGGAAGAGGATATTAATGAGATAGGCGACGATTTTCTTGAGCGAGGCATGCAGCTCGTTATCGACGGCGCGGACCCTGAATTGGTACAAGAGGTCATGGAGACCGATATTATATATGTCGCGGAGCGGCATGCGCAAGGCAAAAGTATTATAGAGGCCATGGCTTCTTACGCACCTGCGTTTGGAATGCTCGGGACCTTGATCGGTCTGGTTCAGATGTTGAACCAGCTTAACGACCCCTCAAAGATCGGTTCGGGTATGGCGGTCGCGATTCTTACGACACTATACGGGGCGCTCCTGGCATACCTCTTCCTAACCCCCATGGCGGGCAAGCTCGGGGTAAGGAGTGCCGAGGAAGTCCTGCGCAAAGAACTAATACTCGAAGGCATTCTCGCGGTGCAGGCGGGCCACAACCCGCGGATGATCGAAGAAAAACTCAAGTCGTTTCTAGCTCCGGACGGACGAGAGACCGTCGATAACATAAGAGAGCGGAGGGTCTATGCCGAACATGAGACGCCGGTTGAAACGGCCCCCGGCTAGCGGAAACGGGGCGCCGGCCTGGATAGTAACCTATGGCGATATGGTAACACTTCTTCTAGTCTTCTTCGTAATGCTCTTCTCATTTTCCGTAGTAAGCCCCAAGAAATTCAGCACGGCTATAGGTTCGATACAAGAAGCCATGACCGGCAGCAACGGGAGGCAGTTCAAAGTAATGGATATGCCCGAGAAATTCGAGGTCGTGTCGCCCGGAAGCGGCGACCCCGCGGAGCAGTCGGAGGGCCTTGGACAGCGCTCGCCTATTCAAGATTTGAAGAAACAATCGAAAATCGGTATTCCGCAAACCGAGGTTCGGGCCATGGAGCAACTGAAGCATCAGCTCACGAAGGAGTTCGAGGGTACTCCGTTAAGCTCCAGCATCGAGATGGAGGTGACCGAGCGGGGATTGGTGATTCGGTTAAATGAAAGTATTCTCTTCCAAAAGGGAAAAGCGGAATTGCGGCCGCCGGTGTATCCGGCGCTCAAAATAATCGGCGGTACTTTGGCGTCCACAAACTATTCGATAAAGGTTGAGGGTTATACGTGTGACTTGCCGATAAGCACGCCGCAGTTTCCCTCTAATTGGGAGTTATCAACGGCGCGCGCCATTTCGGTTCTGCGCTTTTTTGTGGAAAACCAAAACATCGAGTCGTCGCGTTTGGCGGTATCCGGTTACGGCGAGTACAAACCCGTCGCTCCAAATTCCAGCGATGTGAACAGGGCTCAAAATCGCCGGGTCGAGATAGTAGTTCTCTTCCCGACGTTGAATATTCAAGAACCAAGGCAATGACTTAAGGAATGAAAAGGTGATGTTTGAATGGCCGTAGAGCAAGCTGTCAGTGAAGCGAAAGAGGTTTCCCAGTTGGAAGTAGTTCCGGAGCCACAGAAGGCCGGTCTTCTGTCAAAACTTGGAGGGCTCAAAATACCGATCATCATTTTAGCGGTGATATTGCTTGCCGTTGGGACCGCCCTCGTCATAACTAAAGCGGTAGGCGGTGAAAGCAAAGAGAAGGAAGCAAGCGAGAAGAAAACGAAAAAAGAGGTCGTAATCGGTAAATTCATAACTCTCGATGCCTTTACCGTAAATCTTGCCGGAGGGCAGAACTACCTGCAAACAGTGATTGCTTTAGAGCTTGACGGCAAGAACGTTGAGCTGGAAAAGGAAGTGAAAGAGCGCAAACCCCAGATCAATGATGCGGTCTTAACGATCTTAAGCGAGAAGTCGATCGACGCGATAGCGGATAACCAAGGACGGGAGAAGCTTAAGGAAGAGATTAAAAAGTCGGTAGACTCTTTGCTCGGCTATGGTAAAATTGAACGTGTCTACTTTACTACGTTCATTATGCAGTAATATTTTTATCTTAGATGCTGTAGGGGTTTGCCATGGCAGGAACGCTTTCACAAGATGAGATCAATGCATTATTGACAGCATCGTCTTCGGGCGTGTCGCTCGATCTTGAGGAAGAGATTTCGCCGGCACCGGCCGGTTCTAGGCACGTTCGCATATATAACTTTAGGCATCCGGATAAATTTTCAAAGAGTCATTTAAGCACCATGGAGCTGATTTATGAGGGCTTTTCGCGCCACCTAAAAGCAGCTCTTTTTATTTATGTTCGACAAAGTATCAACTTTAGTCTGGCCTCCGTCGAACAGCAGTCTTTCGAGGAGTATCTCGAAGGACTTTCCACACCCAGTTCCCTTATTACGTTTACAATGAAGAGCCTTCCGGGGAGCGCGGTTCTGGAGATAAGTCCTGAGTTGACCTTTCTCATACTCGACAGGTTGCTTGGTGGTCTCGGCGACCAGCCGGTCAAGATACGCGATTTGACCGAAATCGAGCATGGGATAATTCGCAAGGTCGCCGACAGGACTTTGATGGCGTTTAGGATGGCGTGGTCTGAGATCTATGACGTCGAGCCCAACATCGAGTCTCTCGAAACCAATCCGCAATTGCTCCAAGTCGTCCCGCCGAACGAAATCGTCGCCGTGGCGACGCTCGAAGTCAGAATCGGCGAGGCGACTGGGGCAATGAGTATTTGCTTGCCGTATCTAACGCTCGAACCCATCATGGCGAAGCTGACGCGCCAGACGTGGTTTTCGGCGAGATTCGAGCAAAAAGACGGCGAGAATATCGAAAGCGCGAATGTCCAGGAGAGCCTCAACAAGGTGTTGCTGCCCGTCTCGATAGAGCTTGGCCGGGCGAAATTGACGGTCAAAGACTTGCTGGCGCTCAAACCGGGTGATGCCATAGAGCTTGACACATCCGCCGGCAATGATATAAGAGTCTTGGTCAATGGAAGGCTCAAGTTTCTCGCGCGACCGGGCCTCATCGGGAAACGATTGGCCGTAAAGACGACTACGACTGTTGAGTGAAGAGAGGCGCGGTATGAGTAAAAAAAAGCAAACAGTAGGGCTTTCAGAGATCGAAAAAAGTGCTGTTGGTGAAATCTGCGACTTGATGACCGCGTCTCTCGCCAAGCTGTTTAGCGAGAAGTTGGGGGACGATGTCGGCATGAGCCCGTCCGTTGTGGATGTGGCGAAATTCGAGAGCTTGGCGACGGAGGTGCCGGTCCCGGTTCTGTTGATACAGCTTAGTTGTTCATCCGGTCTTGACGGGCAACTCTTTCTGTACGTTAACGGAGAAGGACTCCCAGCCGTGTTCGACCTGGCGATTCCTGAAAGCGCAAAGGACATCGGCGCGGATGACGATGCGATTCTTGAGAATCTCAAAGATATTATAGGCGGCGCGATTTCGGAAGCGATGAGCAATTTCGCTGAGAGCATGGGTCGAACTATCGATTGTGCTGTCATCGACACCTTGATTCTCCAAGATGAATCGGGCCTAGAGAGCATAAGTTTTATGTACCCGGACGGGAATCTCTTGCTGGCTTCAGCGGAATTGACCCTTCCGGGCGCGGGGGCGAATGCCGGTTATCTCATCCCGACTGAACTTGGCGGGCAAATCATCGATATGCTCTTGGGCGACGCGCAAGCGGGCGACACCGCCACGGCTGTTCAAGATGCTTCTGAGGATTTGGCGGATGATGATATTGAGGTCGCAGCCGGCGATGAGGCGGTGAAGGAGAGCAGAGCTATAACCGAAGGAGTCGTTTACCTGGACGAAACCGAAATACCTTCGATAATAGATGATGAAGATGTGTTTATACGGGAAGCGGTTCCTCAAGTCAGAGATTTGCAGCCGGCTGCTTTCGATGTGTTGGGTGTAGGCGCAGTCGGCGAAGGGTCGAACAACATATCGCTCCTCCTCGACGTAGTGCTCGATGCCTCGATAGAGCTTGGAAAGACAAAGATGACAATATCCGACATACTGCGGTTGGGCAGGGGTTCGGTCATCGAACTCGATAAATTGGCCTCCGAGCCGGTCGAATTTCTTGTAAACGGCAAGGTAATCGCGAGGGGCGAGGTCGTCGTTATCGATGATAACTTCGGAATTCGCATAACCGAAATAATGAGTCCGAAAGATATGCTGGAGCAGCTCTAGCCCGCGCCTTAGCGACCTGCTTATAATAAAAACGTGTAGGTTGTCGAGGGGCATGCCGATAACTTTACTGAGGAAGGGCTCAAGCTCTCATTTCAAAAGCTCTCCTTCAGGGTTTCCGGTTTGTCCTGCTGCCGAGCTCTTCCTCCCCCCTTTAAGGCTATCTCCTCCGGCGACACGACTGCGGGGTCGCTCAACGCCCTTCTTGAAGCGGCTAAGGAGCTATTCTAAGGATGACCCCTTGCGTGCAGTGTGTTGCCGATAACTACCGGGTACTTCAAGCGCATGCGGGGGAAGGCTCTTGAAAATAATAATCATACGAAAATGCTCGGAATTATTGACAGGCAATAATTATTTGTTTAATCTCTTAGTAACAATAGTATCATAGTTACAGGAAGTACATCGACTGTTCTCTTGATATAGCATATTGTTATGGGGGAGTTTTATGCGACATACAATGAGAAACGCAGCGGTAATAATCCTTATAGCGGCCTTGATTTTATTTATCTCGGTTGCGGTGGTCATCTTTGAACAAGGGATCGCCGTGCAGCCGGGTCGTTAGTTATTGTGCGGCGGTAACCCTCACGAGCCTTGTCTCAGCGGTGCTTACGTCCAACCCGGTGTGCTCTTCGACTCATCAATAGCGGACAGGCAATAATGTCGGTTTTTTGGCTTGCCGGTCGCATGATTAATCTCCGCGCCTCCCTTTATCGTATTTTACGCAGTTTTCAACAGCAGGTTTCGATGTCGATTTTGCGCGAGGTGAGTGCTTTATTGAGCCGAAATCCCGAAGGGGAGAGTTGTTGCGATCTTTCTAGAGTTCGGTTGTCCGGCAATCGAGAAATATGCCGGTAAGTGCTTACATATTATGCCAAAATATGGTATATTGTTACCATAAAGCGCATGCTAAGATATCGCACCTGGTGTGTGGAGGTGTTACTTGAACGTATATGAACTCAGTTCAAAGCGGAAGTGTATCTGCGCAGACCTGAGGAGATGCCCGGCGAGCCATTACCACAATTGCGCGGCGTATAAGAACGGCACAAACTGTTGGGACTCAGAGGACATCCCGTGTTGCAGGCGAAACGACAAGAGCCGTTGCGGCTCCTGCAGTATTTACCGGGCAAAATTGCTCGGCATAACTTCTCAAACATATCCGCGGACGGTCTAAACATCAGCCTCCGGCAGAGAGCATGCCTTAGGCTAACAGCTTGTCAAGTCGACCAATCTCAATCGACAGAGCCATACTTGTTTTCGCTGTTCCAGGTTGCCCGACGGGGAATTTTCTGTGCCGGCCGACCGTTGTTGTCTGAAGGCTCTCCGAATACCCGATTCGATCTCGCCCATCCCGCTTAAGATACTATTGTCTAAGGTCGATTTAGTAGTATAAGCGCGGTTGCGACTAATAAGGGATTGGTCTTGGATTACCTGCGGCGGTTGGATTTCACACAGAAGAACTATGATGAGCGTGTGCTCATCATAGTGCTCAGATGGATTACGCTGGTGTTGGCGCTGGCTTATGTCTATACGGCTCGATCGACGCCGGGTTTTGACGGGTTGCTCATTACAGCCGCAGCCGTATCCCACACCGCATTGGTAACATTTTCGGCGCTGCGAAGAGTCGGCGGACGCGGATTGTTCGTAGTCCTCGATGCGACTACTTGCGGATGGTTGCTGTTTTTCAGCGGCGCCTCATTGAGTGGTTTTGGAGCCTACGCGGCGGGCTCGGTGCTGCTATCCGCTTTTCTCTTTGGCGGTAGGGCCGGCTTGTCGAGCGCCACCATAGTCGCCATATTTTTCATTACGGCGCGGTATTTTACCCAAGCGCCCGACCTTGTAGCCGCGTCGACCTATTATGGTTTTCTTAATAATGTCGCCTATATCGCGGCTTTGTATATTATAGCGGTCTTTTTTGCGCAGGTGTCCCTTATTATTAAGCGGCATAAAGATACCGCTTCACGGCTTGAAGCGAATATCGATACGCTCTCATCCATTTATGACGTGGCTTCGAGGATATCCTCAAAATTTTTTCTCGACGATATCCTCGAGTCGGTGGTCGACCAAGCTAAGCGAATTATCAAGGGCGAGAAGACGGTCTTGCATCTCATCGATATCGACGAGAATAAACGCGCGTCCAGCCGGCATCTGGCGGCCGTGCGGGGAAGTCGCGGCGAGCATCCGGAATCGTGGTGGCGGCTGCAAATCGCGGATATCGCGGATGATGTCATGGCCGGCGGGAATGAACGACTTATCGCGCGTGCGCCCGAGGGGGCCGGGCACGCCGGTTCTTGGCTCTTGTGCGTTCCGGTAAAGGTCAAAGACCGGTCGGTGGGGCTTCTTTCCGCGATGAACTCATACGACAAAGGATTTACCGAAAATGACATCGAGGCGCTCAAAATCCTAGCCGGTTTCGCGGCGGTCGCAATTGAAAACGCGCGTCTTGTTAACCGGGCGCAGCTACTGCTCGTTGCCGATGAGCGCAATCGTATCGCGAAGGAGATGCATGACGGGCTGGCGCAATCGCTCTTCAGTCTGGTGCTCAACTTACAGGTGTGCCGGAAGAAGATAGATGATGACCCTCAGTCGGTCAAGGAGAAGATGGGCGAGATGCAAGCCGTCGCATCGCAGGGCATGGCTGAATTGCGGCGCTACATATATGACTTGCGCCCGAAGAACCTTGAGGACATGGGCCTAATCGGCGCGATCGTCTTTCATTTGGAGGAGATTAACAAACTCAATGGGTCCGCTGGTCGTCTGCGGACTTACGGCAAACGGCGCAGCCTGCCGCCACGCGCTGAATCCGCGATTTACAGGGTTGTGCAGGAAGCCACTAATAATATTGCTAAACACGCTAAGGTCGATAATTTCATGGTTTCCCTTAAGTACATGGAAGACAGGGTCGAATTACTGGTAAGAGATAAGGGGCGGGGTTTTGATGTCGATAGCGCGCTTGCGGCGGCGGAAAAACGAAAAACCTTCGGCCTTATGAGCATGCGCGAAAGGATTGTTGAGCAAGGGGGAGAACTTAGGATCGCGAGTGGTCCCGATGGCGGAACCGCGATTCGGGTCAGCCTACCGGTCGAGGAGATATGTGTTGGATAGAGTCAAAATTCTCATCGTCGATGACCATGAACTGGTGCGCCAGGGTCTGAAAGCGGTTCTGGAAATCGAAGACGGTATCGAGATAGTCGGTGAGGCGTCTAGCGGGCGCATGGCCATCGATAAAGCGCGGGCGCTCGACCTCGACGTTGTCTTGCTCGACCTGCGCTTGCCCGATATCGACGGCGTGGAGGTCTGCGCTCGGATAAAAGAATTAAGACCCGAAGTAAAAGTCGTTATTTTGACGACCTTCGATGACGCGGAGGACATCCAAGGCGCTATGAAGGCGGGAGCTTCAAGCTATGTATTAAAAGATATCGCCCCGTGTGACCTTGTGCAGGCGTTGGATGCCGTCAATAAGGGGAAGACTATCCTCGACCCCGGCGTCGCCGACAAGCTGCTGGCGCCGGCTATCAGCCGCAAGAGCGAATTCTCCGCCGATATTCTCTCCGACCGCGAGTTGGAAGTCCTTGAGCTGATGGCTAAGGGCTTGAAAAATAAAGATATTGCCGAGAGATTGTGGATAAGCCAGACGACCGTAAAGACGCACGTCAGTCACATTCTGCAAAAGTTGGGACAGAGCGACCGGACCCAGGCCATACTCCGTGCGATAAAGTTAGGACTCGTGGAAGTCCCGGCGAGAGTCGGGTAGCCAACCTTTCCTGTAACGTTTTGACCTACACCCTAGAACTATTCCGAGCCGACCGTGTTATTCTATCTCGCGCAGCATATTTTGACTTATAGGTAAACTGAGCGTATTATATGGTCGAACAGTGTAATTTGGTTACTTGCGCGCGTGAGATGTGAAAAGCGTATCCGCGCATGTAAATCCTTAAACTTCCAGGAGGCCACGTGTTCAAACGTATATTTCTTACCTCGCTCGTTTTGTTTTCGATTCTTAGCGCTATGGTCTTATCGGGTTGCTCGGAGCCGGTCCCGACAAAGTCGGAAGGCGAAGAGACTATCAAGATAGGTTTAATCTTGCCGATGAAGGGCGAGCTGGAGGTGTACGGTGTACTCAGCAAGCGGGCAATCGACCTGGCTGTTGACGAAATCAACGCCCAAGGCGGTCTGCTCGGTATGAAAGTCGAGACCATCGACGGCGATGACACCTCCAATCCGAATGTCGCATCGCATATAGCCAACGAATATACGCAGATCAGACGCGTGTCCGCGATAATCGGTCCTTTCACGACACAGTCGGCTTTGACCGCGGCTCCGGTCGCGAACCGGGACGGTGTGCCGCTTATTACGATTCGCTCGTCCGAGGCGAATATAACGGCGATAGGCAAGTACATCTTCAGGGCCTGCTACGTCGACACATACCAGGGAACGATGCTCGGCAAGTTCGCCGGGCGCGACCTCAAGGCGAAGAAAGCCGCCGTCATATTCAATACTGAAGACCAGGATGCGCAGGCGTTAGTGGACAGTTTCAAAAAAGCGCTGGCTGAACACGGGGGCAAGGTCGAGACGGTTCAGTCGTATGGGTCCGGCGTCACCGATTTTTCCGCACAGCTCAAAGAAGTCGCCAAAGCACAGCCGGACGTTATATTACTCAACGACTATGACGACAACTCGAGCTTGATAATGAAGCAGGCGGCCGAGTTGAATATCACGGCGAAATATCTCGGTACCGATTTTTGGAACGCGTTTAGCTTGGTAAAAGAGGCCGGGGCGGCCGCCGAAGGAAGCTATTATACGGCGCATTTTTCCGCGGACGACCCCAATCCAAAAGTAAAGGATTTTGTCGAACTATATGAAGGTGACTATGTCGCCAAACCGGAGTTTTCCTCAGCGCTCAGCTATGATGCGATGCACCTTTTATTTGAGGCCGTCAAGCGTGCTGATTCGACCAGGCCCGAGAAGATCGCGACCGCTCTTGCGGGGATAAAGAACTTTGAGGGCGTCACCGGAAAATTCACCTTCGATGAAAACCGCAACCCGGTCAAAGGCAGCGTTATTATGACCATCAAAGACGGCAAGCCGGTCTTCGCTAAAAGGTTGGAGCCCTAAGTCGCGGTCGACATTGGTAGCCGGCGGCACATATTTATGGTAATAACCGGAACGCGGCGTCTACATACCGGTAGGCGCCGCGTAGCGTTTCGGCCATCGAGCGGCCGCGATGAGTAGTTGTAAGGGCGGGTCGAGGCGGTGCCGGACTTGGCAGGAGCCGTTAAAGCCATTATACTTGTAAAGGCAACGGAAGATATTGGGGAGCCCGCGAGGGCGTTTTTTATTCTGGCTGGGCTGGGTGATAGCGTTGGTCGGCGCAAGCTTTTTCGACCGCGTTCTGAAGACGATTAACAACCACGGTATGCTTCGCGGAGGCGAAAGCGTGCTCGTTGCGGTCTCCGGGGGTCCGGATTCCGTTGCGCTTCTCCATGTTTTAAAACGACTCCAACCGGTATTAGGCTTAGATATAATTGTCTTTCATCTCAACCACAAACTGCGTGGGCCCGAGGCCGATGCCGATGCGCGGTTTGCGGGCGAATTCGCCGCCGGCATGGGCTTAAAGGCCATACTTGTCGAGTCCGATGCGCGACTGCTTATGGAGCGGGAGCGACTTTCGTTGGAAGAGGCCGCTCGCGAAGCCCGCTACCGGGAGATGGAGCGTCTGGCGGCGGAGCTGGGCATCGATAGGATAGCGCTGGGACACCATGCCGACGACCAGGTCGAGACCTTCTTGATACGTTTGCTCCGAGGCTCGGGCCTCGGAGGTCTGGGCTCGATAAAGCCGGTCCGGGACGGATACATCAGGCCGTTGATCGATGAGACGAAGAGCGAGATATTCCGGTATATCGAGGAATATTCCCTCGAATACAGGGTAGACGCTTCAAACCAAGACGAGTCTATCTTAAGAAACCGCATCCGGCACAAACTCATACCCCTTCTTGGCGAGTACAACCCGAAATTTCGAGAGACGCTTCTAAACACGATCGAGATTGTCCGCGAAGACCAAGCGTTTATCGAAGAAATAGTCGCCGGTGTCTTTAGCGGGCACGCTCAAAGAGAGCCTGGATTGGCGAGACTGCCGATAGTCGAAATCACAAACCAGCCGCTTGCGATTGAGCGCAGGCTTGTTCGCTTGGCAATCAGGTCGGCCAAAGGCGATTTGAGGGGTATTGAGTTTAAGCACGTCGACGCGATTCTCCGCGGCCTGCGAAATGGGTCCGGGCGCATGGAGATAGACCTACCGGGGCAAATAATAGCGAGAGTCGAGTATGGGCAGCTGGTCATCGGCGAAAGAGCGCTCTTTGAGGCGTTGCGGCTCGAATCGATCGAGCTTAAGGTTCCCGGTGTGACGCGAATCGACGCGCTAGGGGTCGAGATAAAGGCGGAACTGACCGAACCGGCGGGGCTTGTCTTTGGGCGCGACGGTGATATTGCGTATCTCGACGCCGCGGTCGTCGGCTCGGTGCTGAAGTTGCGCGTAAGGCGGCCCGGAGATTCTTTTAGGCCGTTCGGCATGACCGGTGAGAAAAAATTACAGGATTTATTTGTCGATAAAAAAATATCGAAACGAGAGCGGAATAGGGTGCCCATTATCGAATCGAATGGTAAAATTGCATGGGTGGCCGGCTTTCGAATCGATGATTCGTTCAGGGTCACCGAGCGGACGAAAGAAGTTTTGGCCCTACGGCTGCTGCGAATCTGAACTCAGGCCGTTTGTCCTGTTCCGTTTGGTGATATAGAATGGTCGAGCGCGACAGGCAACGCGGCTTTGATAATAAATGGCGCGGCTGAAACCGGGCATTATCCGAGGGGCGGCTTCGGCAGCTAAGGAGTATCTCTTGACAGCGTGTTGCGACCGAATTGTATTATTTGTGAAGTCGGAATGATTGGAGAGACGATGAAGGCGGAAATTATGGAACAAATCCTCGCGAACGACATCGACGAGGTCCTTGTTACCAGAGATGACATTCGATCGAAGGTCGAGGAACTCGGCGCTTTGATAAGCAAGGATTACAGCGACAAGAATCTCTTGATGGTAGGAATTTTGCGCGGCGCCTTTGTTTTTCTGGCGGATCTTATCCGTGAAGTTCATATAGCCATGGAGACGGACTTTATCGCGATATCGAGTTACGGGTCATCGACGAACACCTCGGGAGTAGTTCGAATCTTAAAGGACCTGGACGATGATATCGAGGGCCGGCATATCCTGATTGTCGAGGACATACTCGATACCGGGCTTACGCTCAACTATTTGGTCAAGAACTTGAGTTCACGCCGTCCGGCAAGTCTCGAGGTCTGTTCCTTCATCATCAAGGAGGGCAAGCAGCGGGTTCCGATAACACCGAAGTACTCGGGATTTACCGTCCCCAACACCTTTGTCGTCGGATATGGGCTGGACTATGCTCAGAAGTATAGAAATATTCCGATTATCGGGACGCTCAAGCGTTCCGCTTATGAGGACGACGGGCTCGTGTAAATTGTCCGGCGGGTGTAGTTGTGATAGCATCTTAAGCAAAGAAAAAATAAGGAGGAGCTTTTTTGAAGAAATTGTTTAGAAGTGCCGGCTTTTGGTTCATCATGATGTTGCTGGTGGTTCTAGTTGTCATACAGGGTCTTAAGCCCAGTGCGAAGCCGGAGGAGCTGGTCTACACCGAGTTTCTCAGCCAGGTCGACAAGGGCCGGGTGGCGAAGGTCGAGGTGTTCGACAAGGACAACCGCATTGACGGGAATTACAAGGCCGACTATAAGAAGGGCGGCGACTTTACCGTCTTCTATAGCGAAAACGATGATGAGCTGGTCAAAAGTTTGAGGCGCAACAATGTTGTCGTCAAGGTCGACCCGCAGACAGAGACCGTTTGGTGGTCGATTGCGCTAAGCTTCTTGCCGTTCGTGCTCATATTGGGCATCTGGTTGTTCATGCTCCAGCAGATGCAAGGCGGCGGCAACAAGGTCATGTCGTTCGGCAAGAGCCGGGCGAAGCGGCTTACAAAAGAGCAGCCGAGGGTGACGTTTAAAGACGTCGCCGGGGCCGACGAGGCCGTGGAGGAACTCGAGGAGATAAAGGATTTTCTCGCAAATCCCGCGAAATTTCAGGCACTGGGCGCGAAGATACCGAAGGGTGTCTTGCTCTACGGGCCTCCGGGCTCGGGAAAGACGCTGTTGGCGCGCGCGGTCGCCGGGGAGGCGGGTGTGCCGTTCTTCTCGATTAGCGGCTCTGACTTCGTAGAGATGTTCGTCGGCGTCGGCGCCTCGAGAGTTCGTGATTTGTTCGAGCAGGCTAAGACCAGCGCTCCTTCTATCATATTTATGGACGAGATAGACGCGGTCGGAAGGCACAGGGGCGCCGGTCTGGGCGGCGGGCACGATGAGCGAGAGCAGACTCTCAACCAGCTCTTGGTCGAGATGGACGGGTTCGATATAAAGGATAACGTTATATTGATAGCGGCGACGAACAGGCCGGACATCTTAGACCCGGCGCTCCTTCGTCCGGGTCGTTTCGACCGTCAAATAATCGTCGACCGGCCGGATTTGAATGGCCGGAGGGGTATTCTCGATGTACATGCCAAAGGCAAGCCTTTCGCCAAAGATATCGACCTGGACGTGTTGGCGCGAAGAACCCCCGGCTTCACCGGAGCCGACCTTGCAAACCTGGTCAACGAAGCCGCGTTGCTCGCCGCTCGCCACGGAAAGAAGGAGATCGACATGCGCGAGCTTGAAGAGTCGATTGACAGGGTCATGGCCGGGCCGGAACGCAAGACGCGTCTTATCAGCGAGCATGAAAAGGAGATTATCGCTTATCATGAAGCAGGTCACGCGCTGGTAGCGCATGAGCTGCCCGACACCGACCCGGTTCACAAGATATCGATTATCCCGAGAGGAAGGGCGCTCGGATACACCTTGACCCTTCCGACCGAGGATCGGTTCCTGGTTTCAAAAGCGGAACTTACGGCGAAGCTCGCGGTATTTCTCGGCGGCAGGGTCGCCGAGGAGATGAGGTTCGATGACGTTACAACGGGGGCCCACGACGACCTGAGCCGGGCGACCAAGGTCGCGCGACAGATGGTCTGCGAGTACGGCATGAGCGAGAAACTCGGGCCGCTTACGCTCGGCCAAAAACAGGAACAGGTATTTTTGGGACGCGATTTCGCGTCGCACCCCGATTATAGCCAAGAGATAGCATTCGAGATCGATAAAGAGATTCGCCGAATTGTGGACGATGCGTTTAAGAAAGCGAAGACTATCTTGACCGAGCGGCGGGACCTTCTCGAAAGTATCGCCAAGTACCTTATAGAAAGAGAGACTCTCGAGCGGGAAGAGCTGGAACTTATTTTCGACGGCAAAGAGCTTGCCCCCAAAGTAAAGGAGAGCACCGGCAGCGCTACACCGGCTGAGGAACAAACTCCCGCCAAGGGCAAAGAGCAAGAAAAAGAACGAGTCGATATTCCCGGCAAACTCAGGCCGGCCGAAGGATAATCTCGAAACCGAAGGCTTCTAAAAAAGCCGGATGATTAGAATTTAACGAAAGGCCACTACCGCAGTGGCCTTTCGTTTCCCCATATTCGCAAATCGTCGGAATTGTGACATAATATGGTATGCCGGGCAATTGCTCTGAAAGGGGTTTCTTTATTGGACAGGGAGAAGATCGAACAGGGAGTTAGGCTCATCCTGGAAGGTGTCGGGGAAGACCTAAACCGCGAAGGCTTACTCAACACGCCGCGTCGCGTCGCGGCAATGTATGAAGAGATTCTTCAAGGCGTCGAGCAAGACCCGGTCGCGGTCTTAAGCGTTACCTTCGGCGAGGAACATGATGAGATGATTATGGTCAAGGACATTCCGATTTATTCGATGTGCGAACACCACTTGATGCCCTTTATCGGGAAGGCGCATGTAGCATACATCCCCAGTGAAAACGGGAGAGTCACAGGGATAAGCAAGCTGGCGCGCGTCGTCGACGTGCTGACTAAGAGGCTCCAGGTTCAGGAGCGGCTGACGACGCAAATCGCGGACGCGATGGTAGAGGCGCTCAACCCGCAAGGGGTCATGGTCGTCATCGAAGCCGAGCATCTTTGCATGAGTATGCGCGGCGTCAAGAAGCCGGGCTCGACTACGGTCACCTCGGCTGTGCGCGGCCAGTTCAGAAAGAAAGCGGCTCGCTCCGAAGCGCTGTCGCTCATTGCGAATAGTATTTAGATAACGACCTTTAAATAGGGCCTTTAAGTAGGGGGGTTGGCGGTCGATGCGGCCAAGGGTTTTAAATATCGATTCGGTAGAAGCTGTGCGCGAAGCGCTGAAGATGATGCGCGTGTCGCCGGAGGGCATCGATATCATGTCCCCGAAGGGGATATACCGGTTGGTCAAGATTACCGGTATCGACTGTAGGGCGGCAAACATAATCAAGCAGGAGATGCTGGCCCGAGGCGGCGAAGCCGCCGCACCGTATGAGCTTTACATGCTCGACGCGAGAAAAATCGATATGATTCTCATGGGTACGGCCAAGCAGTTCGACGCGTTACTCGACAAGCTCTCCAAGCAACCGTTTGGCCTGCCGGCGCTCGCCAAAGACATCGAGAAAACGCTCGAAAGCTATACAAAGAAACCACCTGTCTTACAGGCCGGCCGGTTTGCGCTCGAATTGGCGTCGCGAACGCACATCATGGGTATCCTCAACGTAACACCCGACTCGTTCTCTGACGGAGGACGGTATTTCAGTTTGGAAGACGCGCTCGCACAAGCGAAGCGAATGGTAAGCGAAGGGGCTGATATCATCGACGTCGGCGGTGAGTCGACGCGTCCGGGGGCGGCGGAGGTAGGTCTCGATGAAGAGTTCAAGCGGGTCGTCCCGCTGATTGAGCGGTTATCCGCCGAAATCGATGTCCCGGTATCGATCGATACCTACAAACCCGACGTCGCGAGGAGCGCGCTCGATGCGGGAGCATCGCTCATCAACGATATAGGCGGCCTTCGCGACGGGGCGATGATAGCGCTCGCGGCTGAGCGAAACGTTCCGGTTGTTATAATGCATATGAAGGGCACGCCCCGGGATATGCAGCAAGACCCGGTCTACGGAGATGTCGTCGCCGAAGTCATCGACCGGCTCGACGGGCAGGCGCGGCAGGCGATAGCGGCCGGTGTGGCCGAGCACAATATCATAGTCGACCCGGGTATCGGTTTCGGCAAGACCCTCGAACACAACCTGGAGCTGTTGCGGCGCTTATCGGAGTTTAAGAGCCTGGGATTCCCGATTCTTATCGGCACGTCGCGTAAGGCGTTTATCGGAACGATACTCGATGCGCCGGCGGAAGAGCGCCTCGAGGGGACGCTCGCGACAATCGTTTACGCAATATCCAAGGGCGCGGGCATCGTTAGGGTACATGATGTGAAAGAGGCACGCCGGGCGGCGACCGTCGTCGACGCTATAACCGGCGGGGCGGGTTCGTGACCGGGTCGGTCGAAGCCTATCTCGGCTTAGGTTCCAACCTGGGTGACCGTCGTCGCAACCTCAAAGAAGCGCTCAGAATAATAGGCGAGAGCGACGGGGTTTCCGTCGAAAAACTATCTCCGCTCTACGAGACGGTCGCGGTCGGCGGCGTCGAGCAGGGCGATTTTTACAATATGGTAGCGCGTATCGAGACGAGTCTATCCCCGCGAGAGCTGCTAAACATGGCACATCGAGTCGAGGAACGGCTCCACAGAGTCCGGGGCGAGCGCTGGGGCCCGAGAACCATCGATATCGATATCCTCCTCTACGGGGACGCCTTGATTGCGGAGAAGGACTTGGTTATTCCTCATCCGGAGATGGAGAGTCGGGCGTTCGTGCTGGCGCCGCTCGGCGATATCGCGCCGCGGCTGGTGTTGCCGAGCGGGTGTGCGGTAAGTGAGCGTCTCGCCGGAATCGAAGGTCAAGCGGTCAAAATAATCGGCAGTTTGGATTGAGGGCGCTATAACGCTATAATGGCAGAGCGGGGGCGTGACTAAATAAAAAGCAAGGGCGCGACTAAATAAAAGCGAGAGGTGTTAGCTGTCTTGGATTGCGGTGAAAATTTAGTAAACGAGATTCTCAGGCTGAAAAAAGAGAGGAACGCGATAATACTGGCTCACAACTACCAGATAGGCGAGGTTCAGGACATAGCCGATTTCGTCGGTGATTCCCTCGGTTTGAGCAGGCAGGCGTCGGATACCGACGCCGATGTCATCGTCTTCTGCGGCGTTCATTTTATGGCCGAGACTGCGGCGATTCTTTCGCCTCAAAAGACGGTGCTGTTACCGGATATCGATGCGGGGTGCCCGATGGCCGATATGGTGACGGTCGACAAACTAAGAGAACTCAAGGCCGAGCATCCGGGGGTGCCGGTCGTCACATATGTCAATTCCAGCGCCGAGGTCAAGGCCGAAAGCGACTACTGCTGCACCTCGGCCAATGCCGTAAAAGTCGTCAACGCCGTCGATTCCGATGAGATAATCTTCACGCCCGACCAACATCTCGGGCATTATGTCTCGACGCAGACCTCGAAGAAGATAATTCTCTGGAACGGTTTTTGCCCGACCCATCGCCGGATTACCGCCCAGTCTGTCACCGCGCGCAAAGAGGCGCATCCGAACGCCAAGATAGTCGTCCATCCCGAGTGCACAGAGGAGGTCATCGCGCTTGCCGATGCGGTGGCGAGCACCGAGGGAATCCTCCGTTACGTCAACGCGTCGAGCGATACGGAATTCATCATCGGCACCGAGATGGGGATAATCCATCGCCTGGAGAAGGAAAATCCGGGCAAGATATTTTACACAGGCTCCGAGCGCTCGGTTTGCCCAAATATGAAGCGGATAACTCTGGAAAAAGTCTTATGGTCCCTCCAGGACATGGAGTATGTCATAACGGTTCCGGAGGATATCGCGGCGCGGGCGAAACGGGCTATCGACCGGATGCTCGAGATAGTCTAGATGTTCCGGTTTTAGCAGGCAACACGCGCTATTCGCGCATAATCATCGTTGAGAAGTTTGCGAATATGATTCCCAGATATTTAGTAAATTACGATACGGACAATATCGAAAAGGTCTTCACCGACGCGGTGGTTGTCGGAAGCGGCATCGCGGGCTTGACCGCCGCGCTCGAAATTTCGAAACAGTTCGATGTGGCGGTCGTCACCAAAAGCGAACTCAAAGAGACGGCCACCTGGTATGCCCAAGGCGGCGTCGCGACCGCAGTCAGCCGGGAAGACTCTCCGAAACTCCACTTCAGGGATACGCTCGAGGCCGGCGCCGGTCTCTGTGACCGGGAGGCCGTAAGCGTTCTGGTGGGCGAAGGTCCCGACCGCATCGGCGACCTGATTAGCATGGGCGCGCAGTTTGACTGGCGGGGCGACCGCATCGGCCTCTCCAGGGAGGGGGGGCACTCGCTGGCGCGGGTACTCCATTCGGGCGACTCGACCGGCAGCGAGATCGAGGCCACCCTGATTCGAACCGCTAACGCCTGGCAGAGCATCCGGGTCTTCGAGCACAGGTTCTCGGTAGACCTGCTGGTGGATAAAGGGCGCTGCGTCGGAGTGCTTACCTTCGATGAGCCCACGGGAAGCATGGTCGCCCATTTCGCCAAAGCCGTGATTTTGGCGACGGGCGGAGCGGGGCAGTTGTATTCGGTGACGACCAACCCGACGATATCGACCGGCGACGGCATAGCGATGGCTTACCGCGCGGGAGCGGTCCTCGCCGATATGGAGTTCATCCAGTTCCACCCGACCGCGCTCGACCGTGACGCGATGCCGAGGTTCCTCATAACCGAGGCTTTGCGCGGCGAGGGGGCTTATCTTAGAGATTGCGACGGCGAGCGCTTTATGGTCGGCAGGCACCCGCTCGCCGAGCTGGCGCCGCGAGACGTCGTGACCAGAGAGATGGTCCGGGTGATGGAGTGTTGTCACGATAAACCGGTCTATCTCGACGCCACCCATATATCGCAATCGATACTGCGGGAGCGCTTCCCCAATATCTGGAGCCGTTGCCGGGAGGTAGGCATAGATATTTCGAAGGATTTGATACCGGTGAGGCCCGCGGCGCATTATACGGTGGGCGGGGTCAAAACCGACCTCAATGGCGAGACCAACCTTGCGGGTCTCTATGCCACCGGCGAGACCTCCTGCACCGGCGTGCACGGCGCAAACCGGCTCGCGAGCAACTCGCTGCTGGAGGGGTTGGTCTTTAGTAAGCGCATCTCGACGGCGGTCATGAGAGAACTCGCGGCCGAAGAGGACCAGCCGGTCGAAGAGATAAGGTTCCGATATAGCGCGGACAAACCCGTTAGCGATGTCGATATCGCCGCGGAGCGGAGTCGGCTCCAGAAGCTGATGACCGATTACGCCGGGGTCGTCCGCAACGAAGAAGGCCTCTTGTTCGCGCTATCCGAGGTCAACAGGAAAGACGATATCCTTAAGGCCGGTTTTACGGAGCCGGCCGGTTTCGAATTCCAAAATATGTTGTGTATCGCGGGTTTGCTGATAAAATCGGCGCTCACGCGTAAGGAATCGCGCGGGGTCCATTACCGGGAAGATTACCCGGAGCCGAGTGACCGTTGGCTGATACATCTTGAAAATCGTTACGCGGAGGATATGGTTGCCGGATAAGCATCTGCTGGAGCGGGAGATCGAAATAGTGGTGGCGCGCGCGCTCGGGGAAGACCTTGGCGAGGCCGGGGATGTTACGTCAAAGGCGACTATCGGACCCGGGCTGAAGGTGCGCGCCGAGATCCTCGTCAAGAGTCCGGGAGTGATTGCCGGACTGGCCGTGGCGGAGCGGACTTTTGCCTATCTCGACGACGCGCTCGAGTTCAAGGCTTTCTTCGATGACGGGGCCCAAGTCGAGGCGGGCACCCGGATTGCCGAGGTGTCGGGGGACGCGCTGGCGGTGCTCGCGGGCGAGCGGACCGCGCTCAACTTTTTGCAGCACCTCTCCGGCATCGCGACCGAGGTCGCCAAGTACGTGAAAGCTCTTGAGGGGACCGGCGTCGACCTGTTGGACACACGAAAGACCACGCCGGGGTTGCGCTATCTCGAGAAGTATGCCGCCCGAACCGGCGGTGCGCGTAACCACCGATTCGGACTCTACGACCAGATACTCATCAAAGACAATCATATCGGGGTCACCCGTGACATCGAAGCGGCCGTGCGCAAGGCCCGCGACGCATACCCTAACCTTGTCGTCGAGGTCGAAGCGGAGACCTTAGACGAGGCGCGGGCGGCGGTCGAGGCGCGAGCCGATATCATTCTGCTCGACAACATGGACACGACACTCTTAAGGGAGGCGGTGGGGCTCATCGGAGACCGGGCGCTCAAGGAGGCCTCCGGCGGGATTACGCTCGCGAATATCGCCGATGTCGCCGCAACCGGCGTCGACCGCATCTCGGTCGGGGCGCTAACGCAGGCGGCGAAGCCGCTCGACATATCGCTCGAGGTCGTGGGGTATCGCCGCTAGCCGGAAGCGGATTTGTCCGACGGTACCCTTGTGTTTATAGGCTATTTCCACTTTAATATCTACAGGGTTCGATGTCGTTGCCGGCCTGGTTCGGCGGTCGAAGGTCGAGATGATGATTGAGAGGCTGTGGAGTTGAACGAAGCTCAGATACTGGATTTTCTAATCCGCTATTTCGATATGTACGGGTATTATATTGTCTTCCTGTTTCTCTTGATGGAGAACCTCTTCGTAATTGGCCTGGTGGTCCCGGGGGAGACGGTCTTGCTTTTGGCGTCGTTCGTCGCCGCACAAGGGAATCTCAATATCTACTACGTCATCATCACAGCCGCCGTAGCCGCGATTCTCGGCAATATCACGGGATACGTAATCGGCCGGAAAGGCGGCCGCCCGTTTATCAAGCGGTATGGCGGACGCTTGGTATCGCCCGAAAAGATCGACGCGGCCGAGGAGTATTTCGCGATTCACGGCCCAAAAACGGTCTTTATCGGAAGGTTTGCGGCCGGGGTCAGGGTCTTTGTGCCGCTCATCGCCGGCGCCTCGAAGATGAATTTCGGGAAGTTTCTCATCTATACCATAGCCGCCGTCGTCTCGTGGACGGTCGGAATCGGTTTACTGGGGTTCTTTTTCGGTCAGAATTGGCGGCTGCTCAGCAAGCTCGTCGGTAACTTCAGTCTAATTGTTCTAGCGGTGGTAATCGCCTTGAGCGCGCTGTATATCATAAGGAGGAGACGTGGTCGAGCGGACAAAGGAACAAGCGGTGATAGCGACGCTCAAGGAGCGTAAAGATCGCTATGTGTCCGGGCAAGAACTCGCTGTCGGCGCGTCGGTATCGCGGGCGGCTATCTGGAAGCAGATAGAGGGTCTGCGGACTAAAGGCTATGTGATAGAAGCGGCTCCAAGGCGCGGCTACCGGCTTGTCTCCTCTCCCGACCTTCTCATACCGGAGGAGTTGGCGGCACTCGTTAGAGCCGAGACCATAGGCCTTAGAGTCGTCCACCGCGAAGAGGTCGACTCCACGAACAATCTCGCCAAGGAATTAGCGGAAAACGGGGCTCCGGAGGGAACCGTCGTCATAGCCGAAGCGCAGACGGCCGGTCGGGGACGACTCGAGCGGAGCTGGGCCTCGCCGCGCGGCGGCATTTGGCTCTCGGTCATCTTACGCCCGCCGTTAGCGCCGCTCGGGACGACCCGCTTCACACTACTCGCCGCTGTCGCGGCCGCCAAGGCGATTGAAACCCTCGATATTACACCGGAGATAAAATGGCCGAACGATGTCTTGATAGAGGGCCGTAAAGTATGCGGGATACTGCTGGAGCTGAGCGCCCAAGCGGACCGCATCGAGCACCTCGTCATAGGGTTCGGCATCAACGCCAATATCACGAAGGATGCTATCCCGGTTGAAACGCGAGAGCGCGCGACGAGCCTTGCCGAGGTGTCGGGCCGGGAGATAGCGCGGGCGCCCTTTGTCGCGACGCTCTTCTCGATGCTTGAGCAAGAATATCGCCGATTGCTCGCCGGGGACTGGGAGGGAGTCCTCTCCGATTGGCTGCGGCGCTGCAATATGGTAAATAAGCATATCGTTCTCGACACGCATCAAGGGGTAGAAGAAGGTCTTTTCGCGGGCGTCGACGATTTCGGCGCCATACGTCTACGTCAGGCGGATGGCGAGGTCCGGACCTTTGCCGCCGGTGATGTCACAGTCAAAACATAGGATACTTGACCGCGGACTCGGTTCTTAATATAATTGTAAACCTGGATAATGTAGAAGGTTTACAATAAGGAGCTGAGTTATTTGAACGTCTCTCTCATGGCGAAAGCCGCGCTTATCGCGGCGCTTACCGCCGCGACGGCCATAGTCGCAATCCCTATCGGATCCGTCCCCGTCACCCTTCAAGTCTTTTTCGTGCTGCTCGCGGGCTTAGTGCTCGGACCGGTATACGGCGCGCTCAGCATGGTCGTCTATATCCTTCTTGGTATCGTCGGCTTGCCGGTCTTTGCCGGCGGGACGGCGGGAATCGGTGTGCTTGTCGGACCGAGAGGGGGGTATTTGTTCGGCTTCATCCTGGCGGCTATCGTAGTCGGCGCTATAGGCTTGGGCTCGCGAGGGGAAAGCTCCATATGGCGGCCGGCCGTTGCGATGGGCGCGGGCATCGTTGCCATTTACGTTCCCGGTGTCGCCCAGCTAGCTCTCGTGACCGGAATGTCGCTTACGCAGGCGGCTCTCGCCGGCGCCGCGCCGTTTATAATCTTTGACGTTATTAAAGCGGTCGCCGCGACGGCTGTAGCGAGGAAGGTCGGCCTCGCGGACGGTAAGTCGACCCACCGCTAACATCACCACCAAGCCCCGGGCCGATCAACTCTTATGGATTCGCTAGATAATGACTTTTTCGATTAGATATATTATATTCGAATTAATACCTAGTATATTTCGAGATTATTCGGGATTATCTAAAAGGGGCGGCTTATGAGAATAGATAAAGAAGCAAGAGAAGATGCGCTCAGTCTCGAAGACGCTATATTCGCCAGAAGAACCGTCCGTAAGTTCCAGCCGAAGCCGGCAACCAGGGAGATGTTGGAGAAGGTCATAGAGGCGGGCACCGCGGCCCCCTCGCCTCTCAATAGTCAGCCGTGGCGCTTTATGGTCGTAGCCGGCGAAAAACGAGATGAACTCGTCAAAATCTTGAGGAAATTCCCGGCCTATCTGGCGGACATTCTCGCCCTTTACCCGGGAGAGGCGCAATATATTAGCGAGGAATCGATAACGAAGTTCGCGCAAGACCTGGGCGGAGCCCCCGTCGTAGTCATTGTCTATATGGGCAAGAGGAGGAGCGATTACGCGCACCGAATCGATTTGCTGGCATGTGGCGCCGCTATCCAGAACATGCAGCTTACGGCCTGGTCGCTGGGGCTTGGTTCGGTTTGCCTGACATCGACGCTTTGGATAGAGTCCGAAATCATGGTCCACTTGGGACTAAAAGATTTCGAGCTTGTGGCCGTCCTGCCGATGGGATATCCGGAGGCGGAACCCGCCGCCGTACCTCGCAATCCGGATGTTACAACATGGATAGGCTTGTAGGGTAATCGATTTAGAAGCAAATCTATTTTTTATATATAAACCTCTCGCAGGCTTCCTGCTATAATGTTGGTGTTTATATTTTTTCCTTAAATAAAGGGGGTTCTCGGTAATTGCCTCAACGCTTGTTACTAACGATTGATGTTGGAAATACGCAAACGGTTCTAGGTCTCTTCAAGAAGAGGGAATTGGTGGGCGGTTGGCGCGTCTCCACGAGGCGCGATACGACCTCGGATGAGTTCGCGGTCTCGATCTCGGATCTCTTTAAGTTGGCCGGCTTTACGTTCAAGGACATTACGGGGGTAGTTGTCTCGTCGGTCGTTCCCTCGGTGACCGGTGCGTTGCGCGAGATGTCGACCGGCATCCTCAATATGGAGCCGCTCTTTGTCGATTCGGAGACGAAAACAGGCATACCCATACTATATGACGACCCCTTTGAGATGGGGGCCGACCGTATCGCCAACGCCGTCGCGGGAGTAGAGATCTATGGCAGCCCGCTTATCGTAGTCGATTTCGGGACAGCCACGACCTTCGACGCGATAAGCAAGAGCGGCGAGTATCTCGGCGGGGCTATCGCGCCCGGGGTAGAAGTCTCGGCCGAGGCCTTGTTTGGCAGGGCGGCGAGACTATCCAAGGTCGACCTGATCCATCCGACTTGCGCAATCGGCACGAACACCAGAAAGAGCATCCAGGCCGGGGTGATGATAGGAACCGGCGGCCTTGTCGACCGTGTCGTGGAGCGCTTCGAAGACGAGATGGGCAAGGTCGAGCATGTCGTAGCGACCGGCGGCCTGGCCGCGCTCATGGCGCCCGAGTGTAAACGTATTACCGCAATCGACACGTTGCTGACGCTCACCGGCCTTCAGCGCATCTATGAGCGCAACAAGGAAATCCCAGGCTAGGACAGAGTTCCGCTTCGACACGCGGATTCAGCGACCCGCGGCTATCTCGCAAATCATAATACACGGAAATCGAAGTCTTTATCGATAACGAACGAACCAAGCCCACAAACCATTACTTCTTAGCACCGGCTCAAGTCTATTTATGTCAGGGAAGGAAGACACATATGTGGAAAACAGCCATTACGAGCCTTGTCGCAGCTATTGTCGGCGGCGCGCTGGTCTTTGGGGGTATCACTTACGTTGTCCCGCAACGGGACGCTGCGGTTACCGGGGCGACGACCACTACGACCGCGCCCGACTCCGGGGCTAAAACGTCTCAGCGGGCCTTATCGCCGGCTGAGGTGTACGAGCGATTCAACAACGGTGTCGTCCATGTAAGGTCTGCCTTTACGGGAGCGCGAACCGACTTCTTCGGCTTTCCGATTGTCGAGACGCAGGTAGCCGAAGGTTCCGGCTTTATTATCGACGGCACAGGCCTCATCGTCACCAACGCCCATGTCGTCGAAGGCTCGAACGTGAAGGCGAGCCGAATTACCGTGGTCTTAAGTGACAAGTCCGAGGTCGAAGCTAAACTTTTAGGCACCGACATCAACACGGACCTCGCGCTTCTTAAGATAGACCCGGGTAAGCGCGAGTTGGAAGTCCTCGAGCTTGGCGACAGCTCGAAGCTGAAAGTCGGCGATTCGGTATATGCCATCGGCTCACCGTTCGGGCTTGAGGGGACGATGACCGAAGGGATTATCAGCGCCCTCAACCGGACCATCGACTCGCCGAACGGGCAGTTTAAAATCCGCAATGTCGTCCAGACCGATGCGGCGGTCAACCCGGGCAACAGCGGCGGGCCGCTGATAGACGCGACCGGAAAGGTAATCGGCGTCAATTCGCAGATTGCCGCGCGCTCGGGCGATTTCGCCGGTGTCGCGTTTGCGGTGCCCAGCAACACGGTCAGGGACATCACCGCGCAGCTCGAAGATGAAGGGAGAGCGAGCCATCCGTGGGTGGGCATAAGCGGTATCGAGATCAACAAAGAGTTCGCCGACCTCATGAAGCTACCCGTGGACCGGGGGGTTCTGATAGTACGGGTCTTCCAGGGAAGCCCCGCGGCGGTCGCCGGGATAAAAGGCGGCGACAAGCGCCTTATTACCAGCCAGGGTGAGATAATAATCGGCGGCGATGTCGTGACAAAGATCGATGGTGTGACGATCGCGACCATGGATGAGTTGGTCGGCATCGTCCGGGACAACAAGGTAGGCGAGACTATCGAACTCGAGATTTACAGGGGGGGCAAAAAGGAATCGCTCTCGCTTAAGCTCGGCGAGCTTCCGCAAAGCACGAGCGAGTGATAGTTGAACTCCCGCGAGCGTTGGTTTAAACTATAGAAGAAATTGTACACAAAATTGTGCACAAGGGGAACGATGAAGCTGCTCAGAATCGGCGATAAAATAGTCGACCGCGACAGGCTTTCAAATATCATCGGCGAGATCCTAAATCGCCGTGCCGTCGGGGCGACCCAGCAGGAGGTCGCGTTCTCGCTCGGTGTCGAGAGGGCCTTCGTATCGCATCTCGAAGGCTTGGGGGAAGTTCGGCGGGGAAACCGTATCGCCGTCATCGGCTTTCCTTTAGCCAATAAAGAAGAGCTGGAGTCGGTCGCGGGGAAGTTCGCGGTCGACCTCGTCTATTTCTTGAGCGAAAAAGAGCGCAAGGACTATGTGCTGAGGCGGAGCGGCGCGGAGATATTCAATGAACTCCTCGAACTCTTGGCGAGTCTCAAAGATTTCGATGTGGTCGTCTTTCTGGCGTCGGATAAGCGCATCGCTATGCTCGAAAAAATCCTCGACCGCGAGGTAATCGGCGTCCCGCTGGGGAACTCTCCCATCAAAAAAGATAAGAAGGTAAAGCCCGAGGTCTTATGCGATCTGCTGGAAAGCATTACCGACGGGAGGGGGCCGAGCCTTGAAACGAGTCGTAAGCGCAAGTTTGGGGTCTTCAAAAAGAAACCATAGAGTTGAACTAGAGCTTCTTGGTGAACGAATGACAATCGAGCGCCTCGGGACCGATGGGGACATGAAAAAGACCATGGAGGTTCTGCGTGAACTCGACGGCAAGGTCGATGCGATAGGCCTCGGCGGCATCGATTTGTACCTCGTTGCCGATGGCCGGCGTTATGCCATACGCGATGCGCAAAAACTCAAGAATGTCGTCAAGGAGACTCCGGTCGTCGACGGAAGTGGGCTTAAAGACACTTTGGAGCGCGAGACGGTCCGTTATCTGGTCGAGGACGCCGGGCTGTCTTTTTCCGATAAGACGGTCTTGATGGTCAGCGCGGTCGACCGTTTTGGGATGGCCCAAGCAATCGACCTACAGGGTTCGAGGATGATATTCGGCGATTTGATATTCGGCCTGAACATACCGCTTCCTATCCGGACGATGGACAATTTTACGAGAATCGCAAAGATAGTATTGCCGATCGTCACCAGAATGCCCTTTAAGTTGTTGTATCCGACGGGAAGCAAGCAAGAGCAGGAGTCGAACGAGAAGTATGCGCGCTTTTACGAGGAAGCGGATATCATAGCCGGCGACTATTTGTTTATAAGAAAATATATGCCCGCGAATCTTAAGGGTAAATGGATATTGACCAACACGACCACCGCGGACGATGTCGCGGACTTGAAGCGGCGCGGAGTCGAGCTGCTAATTACGACCACGCCGGTCTTTGAGGGCCGCTCGTTCGGGACGAATGTGCTGGAGGCGGCCTTCTTGGCGCTTTTGGGTAAAGAGTGGGAAGAGGTCGAAGCACAGGATTATTTAGAGCTTCTTAAGAGGCTCGATTTCAAACCGAGAATCGAACGACTGAACTGACAGCATAGACAGCATAGTCGATGAAGAACTAATGATTTGTTTGGCGCAGGGAGAAGAGATGGAGACTTTTGGTTTTTTAATACATCCGATGGACATCGAAGACGTGGCAAAAAAATATAAGATAGCCAAGAAGATTTCGCCGCGCGTAATCGGGAGCGTCCTCAAAAGGCGCAAACCGTTTGTGATTTCGGAGATTACCGGCATAAAATCGCAAACCGGCAAGCTTGCCGCCGGCTGGTTCATAGTCGTCCCGTTCTTGCCCAACCAATTCTTCGACCTGGAACAAGAGTATGTCGTCGAAAAGATAGCCAAAGCCTGCGAAGTCGGGAGAAAAGAGGGGGCGAAAATCGTCGGGCTCGGCGCGTTTACCGCAATCCCCGGTGATGGCGGTAGAGAAGTGGCGAAAATCTCGAAGGTTCCCATTACGACGGGTAACACCTACACGATAGCGACGGCTATCGAAGGCACGCTCGAGGCGGCGCGGAAAATGGAGATAGATTTGGCCGTGTCTCGGCTGGCGGTTGTCGGAGCGACGGGCTCGATAGGGAGCGCATGCGCGGAGATACTCGCCGGGCAGGTCGGCGGCTTGACGCTTATCGGGCGGGATGAGAGGCGACTCGACAAACTCGCCGCGCGGCTTGCGGGCAAGGTCGGTTCGCTCGAGGTGAGCACATCGCTCACGGCGATAAGCTCGGCGGATATTATCATCACCGTAACGGGAGCAGCGGATGCGATAATCAAGCCTGAGATTATAAAAGCGGGAGCCGTCGTCTGCGATGTGGCTAGACCGCGCGACGTTGCCGAGCTGGTCGTCAGGGCGAGACCCGATGTTTTGGTAATCGACGGAGGCGTGGTCGAGGTGCCCGGGCATGTCGAGTTCAATTTCAATTTCGGCCTTCCTAAGCGGTTGGCGCTCGCGTGTATGGCCGAGACCATGATTCTCTCCCTGGAGGGGCGCTATGAGAACTATACGCTCGGTAAAGATATAAGCGTCGATAAAATCCGCGAGATAAACGGTTTTGCCGAGAAGCACGGCTTTAAGTTGGCGGGGTTGCGGAGTTTTGAGCGAAAACTTACCGATGCCCATATCCAAAAGATCAAGGAAAAAGCACGATTTGAGATGGCCCTAGCCCAATAGAATCACGTGAGCGCAACCTAAACTCTCCGGCATATCCTGAGCGTGCCGAGTTTAGCACGGGACCCGCTTTTAAGCACGATGATTCAGGCGATACCCGCTAATACTCTTTTCCGTATTGCCGATATCTTTTACGACCATGCGCGGGTACAAATATTTTGACAATTATACGGCGTTTCCATATAATACTTAGCTAGTCTCGCGTGAGGTCGGCATCGTTGCCAAAGGCCTCTAAGATGTAAAGGAGCGAAACGGTTTGTCAGAGAAAGAAGTCATTCTCACCAAAGAAGGTTACAGCAAATTAGTCGAAGAGTTGCGCCATTTAGAGACTAAGCGTCGCAAGGAAGTAGCGCAGCGTATCAAAGAAGCCATCGAGTTCGGAGATTTGAGTGAAAACTCCGAGTATGACGACGCAAAGAACGAGCAGGCCTTTCTGGAAGGCAGGATTATCCAGATCAACGATATGCTTGCGTTGGCAAAGGTCATTGAAGAGAACGGCCAGAGCAAATCGACAAAGGTCGGCGTCGGTTCACGCGTTGTACTGCTCGATGTCGAGTCGGGCGATGAGGAGGAGTATCAGATAGTCGGGTCGTTCGAAGCCGACCCTACGAATCACAGGATATCGAACGAATCTCCTGTCGGGCGCGCTATTATGGGTAAGAAAGCGGGGGAGGTCGTCCAGGTTCGTGTGCCGGAGGGCTTTCTCGAGTATAAGGTAGTCGAAATCAAGAAGAACGCCGCAAAGAAATAGATGACACATGAATAACGAGCCAACACAACAAGCCTCAGATATTAATGAGTTGATGCTGCAGAGACGCCGGAAGCTCGATGTTATGCGGGCTTCCGGCGATAATCCGTTCAAGTCTAAATTCGACCGCACGCACATCCTCTCCGAAATAATCGAGCGATTCGAGTCGATCGAAGCGGGGGACCAGACCGGGGAGACGGTTATCGTAGCCGGCAGAATCATGGCTATTCGGCGCCACGGGAAAGCCGGTTTCATAGTCTTGAAAGACCGCACCGCCGGCATACAGCTCTTTCTTTCCATGGGCGCCCTCGGCGAAGAAAGGTACAAGGCTTTTCTCGATTACGACATCGGCGACATCGTCGGAGTCACCGGCATAGTCTTTAAGACGAGGCGGGGTGAGCTCTCGATAGACGTTAGGGACTTCAGTCTGCTGACGAAGTCGCTGAGGCCGCTTCCCGAGAAATGGCACGGACTCAAAGACGTCGAGACCAGGCACCGCCGGCGCTACGTCGACCTCATCATCAACGAGCAAGCGAGAAAGACGCTTCTCACGAGGACCAAAATCGTCAAAGCGATGCGCCGGTGGCTCGATAGCAGGGATTTCATAGAGGTCGAGACGCCGATGCTCCAGCCGATACCGGGCGGGGCGACGGCCAAGCCGTTCATCACTCATCACCAGGCGCTCGATATCGATCTATATATGCGAATCGCGCCGGAGCTGTACTTAAAGCGCCTTATCGTCGGCGATATGGAGCGGGTCTACGAACTCAACCGCAATTTCCGCAACGAGGGGATATCGGTCCGGCACAACCCGGAGTTCACGATGCTCGAGGTCTACCAGGCCTATGCCGACTACGAAGATATGATGGATTTATGTGAGGGCCTTATCAAGCATGCCGCGGAAGCAGCCCTCGGAACACTACAATTCGACTACCAGGACAAGCCGGTCGACCTCTCTGGAAAGTGGCTCCGGCTGACTATGGTCGAATCTATTGAGCGGTATGGCGAAGAAACGGTCTCTTTCGATATGGACATAGACGACTTGCGCTCGGTTGCTAAAAAGCACGGCATCGAGGTCAAGAGCTATTACGGTAAGGGAAAGCTTATCAACGAACTCTTTGAGAAGCTGGTCGAGGCGAAACTGTGGCAGCCGACCTTTATCATCGATTATCCGACCGAAATCAGCCCGCTCGCCAAGAAGAAGCAGGATGACCCCGAAGTAACCGAGCGATTCGAGTTGATAGTCATCGGCCTCGAGGTCGGCACGGCGTTTTCCGAGTTGACCGACCCCATAGACCAGCGTGAGCGTTTTGAGGCGCAAGTCGAACTCTTCGAATACGGCGATGAGGAAGCGCCGAAACAGGTCGACGAGGATTATGTCCGGGCGCTGGAGTACGGCATGCCGCCTACCGGCGGAATGGGCATAGGTATCGACCGGCTCGTCATGCTCTTGACCGATAATTACTCGATTCGCGAGGTCATAAGCTTTCCGCACATGCGTCCCGAGAAAGATTAGCGGCCGGCGGCCGTTAAGTCGGCGCCCAACCCCGGTTTGGCGCCTTATTCATATTGCCTTCGTCTTTGCGGAGCTGGATTCTCCCTCCCATCTACGGTATCCTAATTGTAGGTTCGCGCGCGAAGCGGGCGAGTAATGAATCGCGAAACGCGTGCCGATAATCATAACTATCAGACAGTCACAACTATCGGAGGTGCGAGACATCTAAGTTTTCGCATTCTACTGCGTTTAATGCGAACAATCGGCGGCTTGGCGGCGGCTTTGCAGCCATTCCAGTAGATTGCTCGCTTTAGCGGTCGCGCGAGTTTGATGGTAATATAGTAATAGCTGTTTGTGCCAAAAAATTTGTGGGCATATTACAATTACGTAGCCGCGCATCCATCGCACTCATGGTAAGCGGAAGGTGCATAAAGCTTAATTGAAGTAAGGAAAGGGAGTATGGGTCGTGTTTGAGCGATTTACGGAGAGAGCGCGCAGGGTAGTGGTGTTCGCCCAGGAAGAAGCTCGCATGCTCAATCAAAACTATATAGGAACCGAGCACCTTCTCTTGGGCCTGATAAGAGAAGAAGAGGGTGTCGCCGCGCGGGGCCTTCAGAGCCTGGGTATCAGTCTTTACGACGTTCGCGCGCAGGTCGAAGAGATTATAGGGAGGGGCACGTCGGCTCCGGTCGGGCATATACCGTTTACACCGCGGGCAAAGAAAGTTCTCGAGTTGTCGTTGCGTGAAGCACTGCAACTCGGTCACAACTACATAGGAACCGAGCATATTTTGCTCGGTCTCATCAGGGAAGGTGAGGGCGTTGCGGCCCGCGTCTTATATAATTTGGGGGCCGATTTGGACCGCGTCAGAAATCAGGTCATCCAGCTTCTGAGCGGCTACTATGGAAAGACGAGCGAACCGGCGACCTATGGTCGCACCTACAGCGGCTCGCTCCTCGACGAGTTTGGTCGCAACCTCACGCGGCTGGCTCGCGAGAATACGCTCGACCCGGTTATCGGCCGGGAGAAAGAGATAGAGCGGGTTATGCAGATTCTGAGCCGTCGGACCAAGAACAATCCGGTTCTCATCGGTGAGCCCGGCGTCGGCAAGACGGCCGTTGTCGAAGGTCTCGCCCAGCGCATAGCCAATAATGACGTGCCCGATATCCTCAAAGACAAAGAGATATATACGCTCGACCTTGGAGCGCTCGTAGCCGGCTCGAAGTATCGCGGTGAGTTCGAAGAACGCCTGAAAAAGGTGATTAAAGAGATTCGCGAGCGAGGGGACGTCGTTCTCTTCGTCGATGAGATGCACAACTTGGTCGGAGCGGGCGCCGCGGAGGGCGCAATCGACGCGGCCAGTATTTTGAAGCCGGCGTTGGCCCGGGGCGAATTGCAGACTATCGGTGCGACGACACTCGATGAATATCGTAAGCATGTAGAGAAGGACGCGGCGCTCGAGCGCAGGTTCCAGCCGATTGTCGTCGGCGAGCCCTCGGTAGAGGAGACCGTCGACATACTAAAAGGTCTTCGCCAACGCTATGAGGATCATCACAGAGTTACCATCACGGACGACGCATTGATTGCGGCCGCGCAGCTTGCAAGTCGCTACATAGCCGACCGCTTCTTGCCGGATAAAGCGATTGACCTGGTCGATGAGGCCTCGTCCAAGGTCCGCATGAAGAGGATGAATGTGCCCGACGAGAGCGTCGAGATTGAAGAGGACTTGCGCAATCTGCGACGTGAGAAAGAAGCCGCGATCGCGGTTCAAGATTTTGAGAAAGCGGCGAGTATCCGCGATAAAGAGCGCGGTCTCGAAATAGAGTTGACTATGAAAGACTCGACATGGGAGGCGCTTGCCAGCATGCCGGTTGCGGCCGTTACCGATGAACAGATTGCCGAGATTGTCGCGACCTGGACGGGAATTCCGGTATTTCGCCTAACCGAGGAAGAGACAGCGAAACTCCTTCGGATGGAGGAAGAACTCCATAAGAGGATAGTCGGACAGGATGAGCCGATAAAGGCGGTCTCCAAGGCGATTCGAAGGACGCGCGCGGGCCTGAAAGACCCGAAGCGACCCTCGGGTTCGTTTATATTTCTCGGCCCGTCGGGCGTCGGCAAAACCGAGCTTGCGAAAGCGCTCGCCGAGTTTCTCTTCGGAGACGAGAAAGCGCTAATCCAGCTCGATATGTCGGAATACATGGAGAAGCATACCGTATCGAGGATGGTCGGCTCTCCGCCGGGATATGTCGGTTACGACGAAGGCGGCCAGCTTACGGAGCAGGTGCGCAGGCGGCCTTACTCGGTCGTACTCTTAGACGAAATCGAGAAGGCGCACCCCGATGTCTTCAATATACTTCTGCAGATATTGGAGGACGGGCGTCTTACCGACGCACAGGGGCGCTCGGTCGATTTTAAGAATACCATAATAATTATGACGTCGAATCTCGGTGCTCGCTTCATACAGAAAGGAACACCGCTAGGTTTCGGGAAAGCGCAAGAAGGCATATCATACGAAGAGATGAAATCCAAGGTCATGGGCGAGATAAAGAAGACCTTCAGGCCGGAGTTTCTCAACCGGATAGACGACAGTATAGTTTTCCACGAGCTAAACAAGGAACACGTTAAGACCATTGTCGACCTGATGTTCAAGAGGGTCGTTGACCAGCTCAGAGAGCAGGCTATCGAAGTCGAGCTGCGCGAAGAGGCCAAGGAGGTTCTCGTCAAAGAGGGCTATGAGCCCGCGATGGGAGCGAGGCCGCTTCGCCGCGCGATTCAGCGGTTTATCGAGGACCCGCTATCCGAAGCGTTGCTCAACGGCTACTTCAAAGCCGGCGACAAGATAATTATCGACGCCAAGGACAGCAAGATAGATTTTGTCCGTCTCGATGCGTCACCGGTCGGAACAGCCGGTGAGCGCGGCGTATGAGCAAAATAAAGTATCTCGTGCGATGCCGGGCGTGTGGGTGTACCGCCCCTAAGTGGATGGGACGGTGCCCCGACTGCGGTGAATGGAACACCATGGTCGAGGAGCCCATTGAGTCCGGCATTTCGCTGTCGAAAGCGGGTTTGGCGCCCGCTGAGGCACCGCAGCCCGTAACCGGCATAGTATCGGACGTTGAAGCCCGGGTGCCTACCGGCATGCCGGAGTTCGACCGCGTTCTCGGCGGCGGAGTGGTGCCGGGTTCGCTTGTTTTAATCGGCGGCGAGCCGGGAATCGGCAAGTCGACCCTTTTGCTGCAGGTCGCGCACAGCCTCGGTGAGCGCCTCGGCACGGTGCTGATCGCTTCGGGGGAGGAGTCGCCGAGGCAGATAAGCCTGCGGGCGAAGCGTCTAGGCGCGCTCTCCGAAAAGCTGCTCCTTCTCTCCGAAACCGATGTCATGGTACTCGAGCGCCAGATATGCCAAAGCGAGCCGGCGCTTCTTATCGTCGATTCGATTCAGACGATGTTCCATCCCGACCTGCCGTCCGCGCCGGGGAGCGTGGGGCAGGTGCGCGAGTGCACCCACTACCTTATGCGCATCGCCAAGCAGACCCACCTGCCGATTTTTATCACCGGTCACGTGACGAAAGAGGGCTCCATCGCCGGGCCGAGGGTTCTCGAGCATATGGTCGATACGGTTCTCTATTTCGAAGGCGACAATTACCATTCTTTCAGGATTGTCCGGGCGGTAAAGAACCGTTTTGGCTCGACGAATGAGATAGGAATCTTCGAGATGACCGACGCCGGTCTCATGGAGGTCGCAAACCCTTCGGCGCAGTTTCTAAGCCGGCGACCCGATTGTCCTTCGGGGTCGATTGTCGTCGCGACAGTCGAGGGAACACGGCCTTTGCTCGTGGAGCTTCAAGCGCTTGTTTCATCGTCTTATCTGACGATGCCGCGCCGGATGGCGACCGGATACGACCATAATCGACTCTCGCTCATCGTAGCGGTGCTCGACCGGCGCGTCGGTTTGCACTTGGGCCGGGAAGACATCTATCTCAATGTCGCCGGGGGGATAAAGATATCCGAGCCGGCCGCGGATTTGGCGGTCGCTATTGCGATAGCCTCATCCCACAAGGAGATACCGATAGATAAAGAGCTGGTCGCAATAGGTGAAGTCGGCCTTACCGGAGAGGTGCGTTATGTGAGCCGGCTCGAGGCGCGGCTCAAGGAGGCGTCTAAGCTGGGATTTAAGCGCGCCGTTGTCCCAGACCAAGATGTTGCCGGTAAATCCGACCTCGGTATCGAGTTGCTTAAAGCTAAAAGCGTTAGAAGCGCGCTCGACCTGGTTGAATAATTTAGCTTCTCGAAAAAGTCTATTAACCGGGCTCGAATTTTCGCCGATGGATTAAACAGAAATTTTTGGTTATTATTAGGTATATCTATGCCGGTCTAATATTTCTTCGATAGCCGCACCCAAGATCTCTTAGGTCGGGGAGGTCTGTATATCAAATGTCGGGTCGGCCAAGCCGGACTTTTATGTAGTCGACTCCAGTAGGTGCTCAGATGCAGTTTAGCCGCCGTGAAGAAAAGGAATTGATAAAGACCTTAGCCAGGGTCGCGCCCGGAACCGAGTTTAGGGAAGGGCTTGAGCACATTCTAAGCGCGCGCACCGGCGCTCTCATCGTAATCGGCGACACCGAAGAGGCGGAGACTCTCTGTAACGGCGGTTTCGAACTGACTGTGGAATTTTCAGCGCAACGCTTGTTCGAGCTTGCTAAAATGGACGGCGCGATACTTTTGGACGCCGACCTAAGCCACATAATAAGGGCCAATGTCCACCTGGTACCCGACCCGACTTTGCCTACGAGCGAGACGGGTATGCGTCACCGGACAGCGGAGCGCGTCGCGCGACAGACGAAAGCGCTGGTCATCTCGATATCTCAAAAAAGGGATCTCATCAGCATCTACTACGACGGCATCAAGTATGCCTTGCAGGATATCAGAGTTCTTTTAGCTAAAGCGAACCAAGCCTTGCAGACCCTGGAGAAATATAAGCTTCGCCTCGACGAGGTTTTGGCAAACCTTAGCGCCCTTGAATTCGAAGACCTAGTCACCCTCTTGGATGTCGTTACGGTCTTGCAGCGTTCGGAGATGGTCGGGCGCGTCTCGCGGGAGATAGAGCGCTATATCAGCGAGCTTGGCACGGAAGGGCGTCTTATCAGGATGCAACTCGATGAGCTGGTCGGCAACACCGAAGAACAAGCGTCGATGATAATCAAAGACTACACGGCCAATCTCAAGAAAATAACCGGGGTTAAAGAGAGCCTCGTAAATCTGACCTCGGAGGAGTTGCTCGACCTTTCCGAGATCGGAGTCGTTCTGGGCTATAAGGATACCGTCGATTTTCTCGAACAACCCTTGCATTCGCGCGGGTATCGTTTGCTAAGTAAGATTCCGCGGCTGCCGTCGAGCGTCATCGACAAGATAGTCAACAAGTTCCGTGACCTGCAGTCCATCATGGGCGCGAGTATCGAAGGTTTGGATGCGGTAGAGGGCGTCGGTGAGATAAGGGCGAAAGCCATCAAGCATGGCCTGCAGCGCCTCAAAGAGTACAACATCCTGGAGAGGTATATCTAACCCCAAGCCGCGAGAGCGGGGCTAAGTCAAGTTGTAAAACCCCAGCGTTTCCAGGCGATTATTCTCTCTGCAGATAATATTGTCCATTTCCAGGCCGAGAAGATTGCAGATTCCCGCCAGGTAAAAGAGGGTGTTACCCAGTTCGCTCTCGACGTTTTCCAGGCAGTTCGAGCAGAGATCCCCGGAGACGTGGGTCTGGATATAGTCGATGATGTCGATGAGCGAGGCGTCGTCCGGCACCGTTTGTTTGCCCGCATCGATCTTCAGACATCCGCAAGCCGTGACCGACTTGACGATGGCGCGGTTTACATGGGCGGTGGAATCTTGGAGTCTCGACATGACATCGAGGATACTCTTGTGTCGCACAAGATACTCCGAGACAGCACTTTGAAATTGCCGACAACCTCTATCGCCCATTTAACACCCCTTGTAGGCTCCGGTTGAACTAATTGTAGTAACCCGACGGACGCTTGTCAACGCGTCGCATAGCGTCGATTGAAAACTCCCCCTGTTGTAACTCGAATATTTGTCCGGCTTGTTCATGGCTAAGCATCGGCTAACTGTGCTATCCTTAAAAATGCGTAATTATTTAGCTTTAGCAAAAAACGAAAAAGTACCGACAAGGTTTTTTAAATTTATCGATCTTAAGCAGTCTATGTGCAGTCATCATTATGCGTACCTCGGCAAGCGCTAGAAGGCTTGCTGAAAAATGCTGGGAAATGGGTAAGTTCTGCTTGGAGGTGAGCGCCTATAATGTAGCTTTCTTGATGCAAGAATTGACCAAAACTTAAGATAGGGGTGATTGATGTGTTACAGTTAATACGCGTTGTTTTCATTGTAACCGGCGCCGTCGGGGCCTATCAGCTGGCCGTCACCACGCCCATACCCGAACCGCTCTCCCAATATGAATTTCCCGCACTTATACTTTATATATTACTGGGAGTCGCTATCGGTTATGTTCTCGGTGGTATAATCGGGCGCCGGTTGTTGGTGACTTTAAACTGGTTGGAGAATAATGCGCAGAAACTTCCGACCGGAGACCTTTTTCTCGCGCTCTTCGGACTCTTGTCGGGGTTGATTTTGGCGTGGCTGGTATCTATACCGTTCGGTTATATCCAGATTCCGTTTCTGCAGTTCTCGGTGGCCATATTCGCTTTCGTCATCCTCGGGTATTTGGGCGTTCGAATATCTCTCAAGAAGAGAGAAGAGCTACAGTTATTCATGCGCGCCATACCGTCACCGTTGGCTAAAGGGCAGGCGCCTTCAGGGTCGAAACTCGATTTAGGAACAGCGAAGCTGCTGGACACGAGTGTGATCATCGACGGGCGAATCGCGGATGTCGCAAAGACCGGATTTGTCGAGGGAGTCCTCAATATTCCGCGGTTTGTCTTGCGGGAGCTTCAGATGATAGCCGATTCCGAGGATTCGCTCAAACGGAACCGGGGAAGAAGGGGGCTGGATATCTTGAAGACGCTCCAGAATATACCCACGCTCCACCTCGAGATTCTCGAGCGCGACTATCCCGACGTGGCGGATGTCGACGCGAAACTCGTTAAGCTCGCGAACGATACGGGCTCGCCGATAGTGACGAACGATTATAATCTCAATAAAGTGGCGGATTTTGAAGGCGTGCAAGTATTGAACTTGAACGAGCTGGCTAACGCTCTCAAGCCGGTGGTGTTGCCGGGCGAGGAGATGTATGTCGGGATTATCCGTGAAGGCAAGGAAGCGGGCCAAGGAGTCGGCTACCTGGATGACGGGACGATGGTCGTCGTCGATGGCGGAAAAATCCACGTCGGCGACGAAGTCGAGATAACGGTGACCAGTGTGTTGCAGACGCCGGCCGGGCGCATGATTTTCGGTCGGATGAAAGTTTGATTGGTGGCGAAAGAGTAGTATGAACCTGGCGCTGATAGTCGCCGCCGGAAAAGGCAGGCGCATGGGGACGGAAGGCGGCAAGCAGTTTTTGGAGCTGGCCCGAAGACCGGTGATAGCCCATACGCTTGCGGCCTTCGAGCGGGCGCTCTCGATCGATGCGATTGTAGTCGTGGTAGCGGAAGAGAACGTTAAGAAGTGCCTGGATGTGATAGATGAACACGGCATCATCAAGGCGGACCGTGTAGTAATCGGTGGAGACGAGCGCCGGGATTCGGTCCACAATGGCCTGTTGGCGGCTGCCGAGTTTGAGGGCGTCGATCTCGTGGCGGTCCATGACGGGGCGCGGCCATTGGTCACGTCGCGCCTTATCGATGAGGTCATAGGCGCGGCCGGCGATTGCGACGGCGCGGTAGCGGGTGTTCCCGCCAAGGATACGATAAAACTCGTTCGCGACGGCTATATCGCGGAGACATTGCCGCGCGATTTGACATGGCAGATACAGACGCCGCAGGTTTTTCGATACAAACTGCTCTTCGAAGCCTACCAGCGCGCCCGGCGCGAGGGCTTTAACGGGACCGATGACGCGGTATTGGTCGAGCGGGTCGGAGGGCGGATAAAGGTAGTCAAGGGCTCTGATGAGAACATCAAGATAACGACGTCTACCGATTTAGTCTTCGCGGAAGCACTTATGGAGGAGAGGTTCGCTGAGACCGACCGCGACCGATGAGAGAGCCGTTCGCGCATATCGCAGGGTGCCGTAAGTCGCGAGATTTAGATGTCATATGGCGATAAACCACAAGTGAGAGACGGATGAGGGTTGGAACCGGTTTCGATGTGCATAGGTTCGTTGAGGGGCGTCCGCTCGTTCTCGGTGGCGTCGAGGTTCCGTTCGAGTTCGGCCTGGAGGGCCATTCCGATGCCGATGTCCTGACGCACGCGATTATCGATGCGATGTTCGGCGCAGCGGCCGCCGGCGACCTGGGCCGCTACTTTCCCGATACCGATAGCGCGTTTAAGGATATCTCCAGCATAGCTTTGCTCCAAGACGCTGTCGGTATTTTGGAAGAGAAGGGATTCCGGCTCGTAAATATCGATGTGACCGTTGTTCTCGAGCGACCGAAGCTCGCACCGTTCAGGGAGCGGATGCGCGAAGTTATTTCAGCCGCCGCCGGGCTCGAAGTATCGAGGGTAAGCGTCAAGGCGACTACGACCGAAGGGCTCGGGTTTACGGGCCGCGGCGAAGGAGTCGCGGCGCAGGCGGTCGTACTGGTTGAAGAGATATAGCGCAAGCCGAGCATTTAGGCGGCGATGAAAATACGACCTTTGGGTATTAGGTCGATTAGGTTGCCCTTTCAAGAGTAAAAGCACTTCACGAAGAGAGGTTTTAAATAGAATGAGCGATGTACGGGTTAGATTTGCGCCGAGCCCGACAGGGCACCTGCATATCGGCACCGCGCGAACGGCACTTTTAAACTGGCTCTACGCCAGAAAGATGGACGGGTCGTTTGTGATAAGGGTCGAGGATACGGATTTAAGCCGTTCGACGGCCGAGTTCGAGACCTCGATTCTCGAGGACCTGGCCTGGATGGGGCTGAATTGGGATGAAGGCCCCGATATCGGCGGCGGTTTTGGTCCATACCGGCAGAGCGAGCGTTTTGATATTTATCGCAAGAAGACCGATGAATTGCTCGATACAGGGCAGGCTTATCGCTGCTATTGCGCTCCCGAAGAGCTGGAAGAGCGACGCAGAACGCGTCTGGCTGCCGGGCTGATGCCCAAGTACGAGGGGACCTGCCGCGAACTCACCGCTGAGCAGGAGGCGCGGCACCTGGCCGAGGGTAAAAAAGCGGCGCTACGATTTCGGGTTCCCGACGGGATGATAACGATACGCGATTTGGTCCGGGGCGCTATCGATTTCTCGAGCGAGGTCATAGGTGATTTCGTAATCCTCCGCTCCGACGGGTCGCCCTCCTATCACCTGGCGGTCGTAGTAGACGACGGCGAGATGAAGGTATCCCATGTCATACGCGGTGAGGACCATATAACGAACACGGCGAAGCACGTGCCGCTCTTCAAGGCGCTCGGGTACCCGGTGCCGGAGTTTGCCCACAACGCGATGATTCTAGGCCCGGACGGCGGCAAGCTCAGCAAACGGCACGGCGCGACCTCGGTCGACGAATATCGCAGGCGCGGCTATCTGCCGGAGGCTATTAATAATTACTTAGCCCTTTTGAGCTGGGCGCCCGAAGAGACAAGAGAGGTCTTCTTACTCCATGAACTGGCCGCAGCGTTTAAAATAGACCGTATCTCAAAAAGCCCCGCTATCTTCGACATCGCCAAGCTCAATTGGCTGAACGGACAGCATATAAGGGTCGCCGGCGTGGAGAGGGTGACCAATCTCTGCCTGCCGTACCTGCGAGAAGCGGGCCTTATCGACGGGGACGAGCCGCTCGA